>DAOVOW010000145.1 GCA_030629485.1 bacterium | reverse complement strand
TCACAGTCGACCTCACGCCGTGCGAGGAGCCCGCCGTGCCCAAAATCGGTGTGGAAGAAAAGCAGGCTCATCAACTGCGGCTGGGTTGGCACTGGGACGACAAATACCAATCGGAGGAGTTCGCCGAGTTTCTCGATAACAACGTTATGGGGGCCGGGCTGCAATATCTTCTGCACGCTCGCTACGCTCCGGAGCGACAGGCCTACTACCTCGATTTCAAAGCGGACCGCCTCTTCTCTACGTATCTGACAGCCAAGGCACGGATATATCACACCCGTCTTGGCCGCAACGTTTACGATGTCGACGGCCATGTGGTCGACGAGCGCGACGAGAATCGTACCGGATTCGTAGTACGATTTGGACAGCAAATATCTCGGCTGGGCATCGTTACAGCAGGGCTGGTGGTGGAAGAGGTACAGTACGAATTCCCCAGAACTCAGGCGAGCGAGAGCTTCGGTCTGCGCGCTCTCAAACTTGAGTCGCTGGTGGAGACTTTCGACCGTATCCCATTCCCAGAGTCTGGCAAGAAGCATCTCTTTGAATTACAGTTTACCGGCAAGAGTCTCGGCGGCGAGGTCGAGTATACCAAGTTCTATTCCTCTTTGGAGGCGTACTGGTCGCTGGGGCGGTGGTTGAACTATCACCCCAAAATCGCGGTCGGTTTGTCACGGTCCGGCCTGCCGCCTTCGGAGAAATTCTATATCGGCGGGATGCATTCGTTCGCCGGTTTTCGCACCGACCAACTCTCCGGCGACAAAATCATCGCGATGTCACACGAGTTCAGACTCAAACTGCCGCTGCGGCTCTACCTGAGCTTTCGTTATGATACCGGTGATGTCTATGGCAGCGCGGACGATATCAAGCTGAGCGGTTTGCGTCATGGTTTCGGTGTTATCGCTGCTTTTGATTCGCCGATTGGGCCGTTTGAATTCGGATATGGCGCGGCCGACGAAGGGTTCGAACGCTACTACATAAATGTCGGCCTGGCCTTCTAAAATGCTTGACGCCAAGCTATGATGATGTTGATACTGTAAAGAGGACTATGGCGGAGTGTTAGCAAGATGTGTGACCATCATCGTACGCCCCGACTCGTCGTGACATTGATCATCACCGCCGGACTGAGTGTAGTTGTTGCGATGAGTTGTTCGGACCAGCGGATTGTCGAACCCGATTGCGAGGGCTGCTTTCGGTTCTATGTTGATTTCCCCAACAGCTCAACGCAGACGGTGCTTCGGGATGTCTTCTTTGTCGACAGCGTCAACGGTTGGGTGGTGGGACACGATGGCCTCATTCTCCACAGTGCCGACGGCGGCGCTACCTGGTCCACGCAGAGACAGGTGCCGGGTGCTAAGTTCTGGGGCGTGCACTTTCTGAATGCATCTACGGGCTGGATTATTAGTGAAAACGGTGTGCTGACGCGCACCTCCGATGGCGGCAGTACTTGGAATGATCGACGTATCGGCAGCTACGCCCTCACCTCGGTCTTTATCCTCGATCAATGGCGCGGCTGGACGGTCGGTGCTGACATCATTCTGAGAACCAACAACTTCGGTACTTCATGGCAGGTGTACGACGATATCGACACCGTCTTGTCAACCCTTTACGGCGTCACCTTCCCGGACTCGAGTAAAGGCTGGGCGGTCGGGTCGGGCGACCACAAGATCCTACATACCGATGACGGCGGCGATCACTGGTACCCTCAGAGCAACCCGTCGACGCAGCCGCTTTTGGATGTTGCCTTTGCCGATGCCTCGCACGGCTGGGCAGTGGGGGTGGGCGCGACTATCGTTCACACTGCGAACGGTGGCGCGACCTGGACTGAGCAGGCAATCGGCACCGACCGGGTTCTGCACGGGGTGGATTTCTGGGATATCAACACCGGCGTGGTGGTAGGAGACTTGGGCGTGGTCTTCACGACCACCGATGCCGGGGATACCTGGGAGCAGCATCTCACCGGCAACAACAACGATTTGATGAAGGTATCGTACATCGACGCCAACAGCTTCTGTGCGTGCGGTTACAACGGCACACTCTTACTAATCACCCGCCGCTGGGAGGAATGTTGCGAGTAAGGGGGGGGAGTCGCCTTCAAATCGGTAGGGCAGGTCTGTCCTCAGACCTGCCGATAAGCAGCAGGAGCCGGAGACTCCTGCCCTACATTGCTCGTGATAACTAAGGTAGCAGGGGCATAAGAGCCACTTGTAGCCTACCACCGATACTCCGCCGAAAGGCGGAAGGTGGCATCGAGGTCACTATGATGCAGATATGCGAAGTCGATGGCGAACTTTCTGACGTTGACCCCGCCACCGGCGGTGAAGCGGCCGATATCGAAACCGGCGCGTCCGAAAACCATCTCGCGCCAACCCAACTCCCAGCCATAGTGAGCGTCCAGCGATAGCGAACCGCTCCAGTACTGCGAGGCCGCTCTCAGGTTCTCGAACTTGATCTCACTCGCGGCAGCGAAACGACCCGTGAAATCGCGATGCGAATGCTCAAGCAAGAACCCCGGTTTGACGGTCGGGTAGATCGACTCGACGTTGGCGCCGGTCTCGAACGTTTTACCGGTGTAGCGGATGAAACCGGAGGTTATGTCGGTGACCATCAGTCCCAACCGCAAGAACGGACGCCACTGGTACAACATCCCGGCGTCCAGGGTCAGCCCGGTACCGGTCTCGGTGCCGATGTCGCGATAGATGATCTTGCCGGTCAGACCGTAGAAAAGTCGCTCGCTTAGTTTGCCCGCCATGGCCGCCGACAACAGGATATCGCTGTGTGACTCTTCGCGCACGACGTACGGGCGGTCGAATTCGTTCAACTGCGTAATCTTGATGCCGCCGCCGCCAAGGTAGTACAGGTAGAAGCCGAACGCCTGAACGGTCGAACCGGCGCGGCTGCGTCCGTCGGTGTAGGCGACAAAGTCATGATTGAGCAGCGACCCGAACGTCTCGGCATGCATCCCGATCAAGCGTCGGTCAGCCAGCAGACTCATCCCAGCCGGGTTCCAGTAGGCGGCGCTGCCATCGAACGGTCCGGCCACGACCGCACCACCCATGGCCAGCCCGCGCGCACCCACGCCCAGCGAAAACGGATCGCCTGAGAACTTGGCGGCATGGAGCGATCCGCCGCCGGCGATAGCCACCAGTACCAGGGCAGCGAGCAGCGCGCGTATGATCCGGGATGATGTCGTGTGCTTGTTCATTGCTCGTTCGGTTCGTTTCGTTCGTTCAGTTCGTCAGGCAATAAGCAACAGCCGCCTGCCGATAGCAAGGTCAATGGTCGGTCGGCCTGCTATCTATTAGTATCGGATCGTCCGGCCAACAAGAAAAGAGCGGGACTTCTGTCCCGCCCTTCGCTTATCGTCTCTTGTCGCGAAAGCTCAGCCCTCGTCGGATTTCTTGACCTTGGTCTTGCCGCTTGGGCAGCCGCTGGTCTTCTGGAGAGTGGCACAGGTCTTGGCGCAAGTCGGACTGCAGCCGATCTTGCCCGATGCCGTTTCAGTCTTTGCCGGGGCATCTGTGGTCATGGCCACAGCCGGTATGATCTCCGCCTGGTAGCCCTTGTTGATCACGGCGGTGGTCAGAGTCTTGCCTTCCACCTTGGTGGGATCGCAACAAAGCAGCGCGATGCCTTCCTTATGATCGACCTTGATAACTTTGTGAACGCCATCTATAGAGGCCAGGGTCTTGCTGATCTGGGATTCGCAGCCGCCGGAAGTCATGCCCTTGATGGACATCTGGGTGAAACCGCAGTTTTCCTTGCCGGCACACAGCTTTGCGCATTCCTCGGGCGTCATGCCGCATAGCTTGGCGCATTCTTCGGGGGACATGCCGTGCATCTTGGCCGAGGCAGTCGCGGCCTGGGCGGTCCCAGCCTTTGTCGTCTTATGCATGCCGCATCCGGCGCCGGCCAGCACCGAAGACGACACAAACGCCACCATCAGCAGGGCGCTCAAACCAAAAACCGAAATCTTCTTCACCATGATGCTCCTTCTGTGGAATCGAGATACTCTTCTTATTTCCTTACAAATTAGCAGAAATGCCGCCTAAGTCAATCTGTTTATCGACTATTTGGACCCGTAATACCAACGGATTCAGGTTACCTGCTTAGACAATTGTACTGCCAAAAAGTTCCCCGCCGACCAAGAGTTCTTCCTCTCGGCTGGACAGATGGCGAACTTGTGGTCGGCTGACGCGTTGATGAGTCGAAGGCTTAGTATAATCGATCCCGTTTCTTTGGCTGCGCCGAATATGACTCACGAAAAATTGAGAGTTTTGATTCTGTGCACCGGCAACTCCTGCCGATCACAGATGGCCGAGGGTTTTCTGCGTGAGCTTGGCGGCGCACCGGGACGTACTCCCCGCACAGTGACTCACAATGCAAGGAAGCTACTTCCCTGTCTCTTGTCCCGGGTTTTCAACAACCTCCTAACGCTCGGCTGTCCGTCGAAAACAGGTCCGGACCACACCGTTGCCGGAATCAGTAAACCATGCCTCATACCCCTGCTTCGCAGCCAGATCGATCAGCGGCGCCGGGACAAACGGTGTGATCAACTCGTAGACTTCCCCGCCCTTGAGCTTCTTCAACTCGGCCATTATGCGACCCATAGGCTGCTCACCCCGCTCGATCGCTGAGCGGGCGTCGAAGGTCTGCACGACTCGACTTTGGTCTACCCAAACGGGTGTGGCTGTCTCTGGACTTCTACCGGATGAAACATCCAGACCTGGCGACTGACCGGCTGCCTCACGTAGCCGGTTGATCATGGTAGCAAGTTCAACACCGGCCACTCTGGCCGCCTGGCGCAGAGTGGTGACCCTGGCGACCGTTTTGCGAAGAATGGGATTGCGCAGCTTGGCAAAAGCCGGGGCAATCTCATAAAGCAGCGCCTCCAGATCGGGGTAAGCATCGAGCAGCGCGGCAACTTTCATCTCTGGTGTGATAGCCGGTTTTGCGGTCGCCTGGTCCATCAGTTGGTACTATCATAGCTAAGCAATCGCCGCTCACCAGTCAAAGCGCGCTTTTCGGTCAGGTCCTGGCTGACTTCGAGAGTGCCAAGGTATCCGCCCTGTCCATCTCGCAGCGCATAGTACTCGATATGCACAAACCGCTCGCCAAGGTTTATCCAGAACGCCGCCTGGTCCTGTGAACCGCTCTTGAAATCTTCCAGTATCTTCTCCACAATATGAACAGACTTGGGAGGGTGGCACATTTGCACCTTGCGGCCAAGAATGGCGCGGTTGCGCTGAAAGATTCGCTCGCGACCCTGCGTGAAATAGCGTACGGTGTCATCCTTGTCGACAAAGGTCAGGTCGAATGGTATGGTATTGAGGATGGCGTTGAGTTCGGCCGGGCTGAAACTGCCGGACGGCAGTTGGATGCGCTCCTCCTGGTCGGCGGTCGCTTTCGTGTCGCCGTCGATCTGCGGTCGCCACTCGTCGGTGGGGTCATAGAGACAGAAACCTATCGACAAGCTCTGGTTGTAAATGTCTAACCATTCGGCTTCGGTGAGCGTGTCCAGAGACATGGGCAGGAGAATCTCTTCCTCCTTGTAGATCATCTCACTGATCGACTTCGAGGCCGGCTTGATGACCGCTTCGGTGACGGTGCGAGCCTCTTCGGCCGTGATGTCCGACATATTCTGCAGGGTCTCGATGGCTCCCTTCATCAGTTCGCGCGTTTCGTCATGTTTACCCCACAACACGGTGGGTGGTCCGGTGATCTCGTGCTTTTCGAGGAACGGAAACAGCAGGTTCTCTTTGCGCTGGTAATGCTTCTCGACATCGGACAACGCATTCATCC
>DAOVOW010000049.1 GCA_030629485.1 bacterium | reverse complement strand
CGCAACCATAATGGCCGACTTGGCAAATCTCGGACGCCACTTGTGCGACACACCCAGAAAACGTAAACGCGCCTCCTGCCCAACTCTGAGACCCCATCCATCCTAAGTTAGCGCCTATGGGATTTCGACCTACCTTAAGAGAGCCGCTCCCCCTAATACGCCTTGGCCCAGATAGCGTCGGTTTTGGCCGAACCTCCGCAGATGATACACTTGCCCTCGGTGCCGCTCTGGTCGAGCGGCAGGCAGCGGATGGTTACTTTCAGCGCGGCAGCTTTCTCTTCGCAATCGGGATTGCCACAGTATTTCGTCCGCACGAAGCCACCATGGATCTCCGGCTTCTCGAGATTTTCAGGCGTGAAGAACTTCTCAAAGGCAGCAAAACTATCGATGTCGCTGTGAGTGTGTTCGTCCAGGAGCATCTTAGCCAGGGCAAAGTAGTTGTTCTGAATCTCCGTCAAGGATGAAACTACGAGGTCTGCAATCTGATCACGGCTGACCGATTCGGCCACTTTGACATTACGATCACGGCGACTCATGAAGACAGCGTTGGCTTCCATGTCGCGAGTACCAATCTCCAGCCGGATCGGTGCACCGCGCTTGACCCACTGCCATTTCTTGTCGATGGGACGGATGTCTCGTTTATCGACCAACACCGACACCGGCGCGCCGGCCCAACTCTGCTTGCGGATATCGTCGGCGACGGCATTGGAGAAGGCCATAATGGCCTCTTCCTCGCCTGGCTTGTTGAGCATCGGAATAATCACCACCTGTTTCGGCGCCACCTTGGGCGGCAGTCGCAGACCGTTATCGTCGGCGTGCACCATGACCAAGGCGCCGACCAAACGACTGGAGACACCCCACGAGGTTGTGTAAGCCAATTCCTGTTCACCGGCCTGGTTGGAAAACTGAATCTCAAAGGCGCGCGAGAAATTCTGGCCCAGATAGTGGGAGGTACCGGCCTGAAGCGCCTTGAGGTCCTGCATCATCGCCTCAAGACAGTAAGTATTTACCGCGCCGGGGAATCGTTCGGCTGGTGTCTTCTCGCCTACGATGACCGGAATGGCCAGCGTCTCTTCGACAAAAGTACGATACACCTTATCGAGAATCATCAACGTCTCGTCCATCGCCTCTTTTTCAGTCGAATGCGCGGTGTGGCCCTCCTGCCAGAGGAACTCAGTCGTGCGCAGAAATATCCTGGGCCGCATCTCCCAGCGGACAATATTGGCCCATTGGTTAATCAAAAGTGGCAGGTCACGGTAGGACTGGATCCACTTGGCGAATGATCGTCCGATGATCGTCTCGGAGGTCGGTCGCACAATCAACGGTTCCTCAAGCTCGCCGGCAGGCACCAGGTGTCCGTCTTTTTCGACCAGTCGGTGATGCGTTACAACGGCGCATTCTTTGGCAAAACCTTCAACATGCCTGGCTTCCAATTCCATGAAGCTGAGCGGTATGAACAGCGGAAAGTAGGCGTTCTCATGACCGGTTTCTTTGATCAGGTCATCCATACCTCGCTGCAGTTTTTCCCAGATGCCGTAACCCCATGGCTTGATAACCATGCATCCGCGCACGCTGGACATTTCGGCCATGTCGGCAGCCTTGATGACCTGTTGGTACCATTCGGGGTAGTCTTCCTGTCTTGTCGGTGTAATCGCGTTCCGCGGTTTTTTAACGCTCATCGTATGCTTGTATCCACGTGTTTGTGCGCGGCAGATGTCCACATCCGCTGCGGATCATTAAAAGCCAGGACTCTTGTGGACCTGGCGTATCGGTTCTCACTCCGAAAGTATCGGCGTGACTATAACAGGACGAGAGCGGAACCACAAGAAAAAAGCCTTAGACATCCTTTTCAGGAGTGAACAGAGAACAGTCTGGTAGGTCAGGTCCATTGCGGACCTGACATCACAAAAGTCAGGAGCGCCCTTCGACTCCGCTCAGGACAGGCTCGGCTCCTAACCTACAATTGCTTAGGGCGTCGGGCGCTACCGCCAGTAAGTAAAGTCCAACTCATCGGCGCCGGCACGATCGTAGGTCGTGGTCTCAAACTGATGACCCTCGCCCGTGTTCAATATCCACCGATGCTGCGTGACATTGAACTGCAAGTCAGTCTGGATCGCTCCAAGTCGGCCATGCTGGATGGTAAGACCTTCAAGGATGCGTTGAGCCGCCTGTCGGCTTCGGTCGTCGGCGGAATCCCATGCCAGGGTGCCGATACGAATCCTTACGGATCGCTCCTGAGTCCCGCTTACAATCACTTTCTGTCGGTCGATCTGCCACATTGAAGGTCTCCTTTCCAGTATTCTATCTCGAATTGCGCTAACGACAAGATAGTTGGTGCCACCGAGGCGTCAAGCTTTGATATCACCATTCTCGTCCTCTTCTGACCGGTTTCCAGTCGAGTCGCATCGGATGGTCGTAATCGTTTTGCCAAAGTTGTTGCCTTTGGGTTCATACGCACGCTATCTTGTCTGCGTTAGAAATACCGATTCCTGGCCAAACAGGTCTCGGTGCAGTCAGGGCTTGTTGTAGAAGCCCCTTTGATCGTCATTGCGAGCGACCGAAGACACTCGTGTCGAAGGGAGCGTGGCAATCTCTTGCACCGCACCCATCAACGAACTGAGATTGCCGCGGTCGCACCGTCAAGCGGTGTTTCTCTTGCGGCTCCCTCGCGATGACGGTGGCGCGGATTCTTCAGCAAGCTCACTAAGGAATTGCGTATCGAATGAGTTTCGAAACTTTTGTAGCCGGACGATACCTCAGGTCCGGGCGTGCCTTTTTGTCCGTCTCCACCTGGATAACGATGGTGGGTGTGACACTGGGTGTAGCGGTCGTCTGTTTTGTGATGTCGCTGCATAACGGCTTCGAGACGGAGATCCGTTCACGTTTACTCGGCACAACTTCGCACGTGACCATCTTCCCGCTCCGCGGCGAGTTCATCGAAGACTATCAGCAACTGGTACAGCAGTTGGAGTCAATCGACGGAGTGGTCGCGGCGTCGCCGTTCATCTATTATAAAGCTGCCATTTCGTCGGCCTCTGCCGGCGATGGTATCATACTGCGCGGCGTCGATCTGGAGGCGGAGAAACGCACTTCCAATCTCGCCAACGATTTGAAGGTCGGCGAATGTTCGTTTGAGCCGATAGTGCTTGACGATGACACCATTCCCGGAATGATCATCGGCAGCAACCTCGCTGAACGATTGGGTGTCTTTCTCGGTGAACCGGTGGTGCTCTACTCGATCCGCGGCGAGGATTTGCAGAAAAGGACCCGCCCGCGGATAGCCAAATTCCACATTTCAGGAATAATAGAGACGGGGATGTACGAATTCGATGCCCAAATGGCCTACATCGCGCTTGTCGACGCGCAAAAACTGTTCAAGACCGGTGATGCCGTCACCGCAGCCCATCTCAAACTGGTGGACATCTATGAGGCCGAACGCATGGCGCCGATGATCGATTCTCTACTCGGCTATAGCTACGACGTGGTGCCGTGGAACATTCTCCACAAGAATCTGTTCTCCTGGATTGCTATCGAGAAAAAGATCCTTTTCCTGGGATTCATCCTGATCGTAGTGGTCGCAGCGTTTTCGATTGTCTCCACCCTGGTGATGTTAACGATGGAGAAACGATCCGACATTGGGATTCTCAAGACAATCGGACTGACGCCCTCGTCGGTGCGCAAGATATTCGTGTTCAATGGACTGACGATTGCCGTCGTAGGTGTGCTGACCGGATGGGGATTGGCCTTGGCGGTAGCATGGGTGCAAAACAGCTACCAGATCGTATCGCTGCCGCCGGATATCTATTTCATCAGCTACCTGCCGATTGAAACGAGGCTGGTTGACTTTGTTGCGTCCGGTTGTATGGCGGTACTCATTTGCTACCTGGCTGCATTGTATCCGGCGACTCGGGCCGCGCGACTTTCGGTAATCGAGATCGTGAGGCAATAAGTCGATGGTTTTGTTGCGCTTGACTAAACCTTTGACCAAAAGTGGCGAAAACAGTAGTATACCCGCGAAGGGTTAACACATAGGACGGCAGACGCTTAAAGATGGATAACAACGAGTTGATTTTGTCGGCCACGAATATACATCGGCAGTTCAAAACGGCCAACAGTGTCCTCCCGGTTCTCAAGGGGCTGTCGCTGGGGATTCGCCGCGGGGAAATGGCGGCTGTGACCGGCACCTCCGGCGTTGGAAAGTCGACCTTGCTGCACATTATGGGCGGATTGGATCGACCGACCGAGGGAGCAGTGACCGTGGCCGGCGTTACGTTGCGTAACAAAACTGAAACTCAGTTGGCCGCATTTCGCAATGAGATGATAGGTTTCGTTTTTCAGTTTCACTACCTTATGAACGACTTCACGGCCCTTGAGAACGTAATGATACCGCTGTTGGTAGCGGGGAAAAAGAAAAGCAAAGCTACCATCAAGGCGGAACATCTACTGGAGATGGTAGGTTTAAGAGATAGGACAAGCCATCGTCCGAGACAGTTGTCGGGCGGTGAACAGCAACGGGTGGCGGTTGCGCGAGCCCTGGCTAATGACCCTCCGATTATTCTGGCCGATGAACCCTCGGGGAATCTCGATACATCCACCGGCCGCCGGCTCCACGATCTGCTCTTCCAACTCAACGCCGACAATGACACCACGTTTCTGATCGCCACACACAACCGGGAACTGGCCGAACGATGCGATAGTGAGGCACAAATTGTCGATGGCAAGGTTTTTGAACATATAACGCGCAGGTAACTAAGCTATGCTATGTCAGGATTGCCGCAAACGCGAGGCACACGTTCAGATCACACAAATAGTGAACAACGAAAAGACAACGCTGTCGCTGTGCAAAGAGTGCGCCGCTGCCAGAGGTTTTCATTCTCCCCTGGAGAATGCGCCGTTTCCGTTGGCGGAAATCCTCTCCGGGCTGGCCGAGAGCTTGCCGCAGGCAAGTGCCTCCAGGCCTGAAGATTCGTTGTCGTGCCCGGGCTGCGGTCTGAAGTTTGATGAATTCGCTCGCCAGGGTCGTTTTGGGTGCGGCGACTGCTACAAGGCGTTCCGTACGAGACTTGAGATGGTCATGCGAAAAATCCACGGCGCATCGCTGCACCGCGGTCGGGCGCCGGTGAGTGAATCACCTGTTATGGACAGCGACGGCACTATTCCCGTCAAAGAGGAAGAGCGCCTTGAAACAGAATTGAAAAAAGCGGTCGAGACGGAAGACTTTGAACGCGCCGCCGAGATTCGCGACAAACTTAAGACAATGCGCAACTCCTTTTCAGTTGAAAGCTAAGGAGAGGATAGAGAGTGGATACGATGTTTGAAGAGATGGCAAAATCGCCGGCCGCATGGTTGTCCGGAGAAGGAAAGGAAGCGCTGGTGGTCCTTTCCAGCCGTGTGCGTTTGGCTCGCAACGTCGCCGGATGTCTCTTTCCGGCCTCGGCCGATGCCGCCACCCGTGAGCGTATTGTGGGCTACTTTGACTCGACGCGAGCTCGCTCCAAACTACTGGCCGAGGGACTTTTTTACAAGGCGACGGATCTGAGCCGCCTCGACCAGGATTTCCTGGTGGAGCGACATCTGATCTCACCCGGTTTTCTCAATGGTGAGAACTCCAAGGCGCTATATATCGACCCTCAGGAGCGTCTGTCCATAATGGTCAACGAGGAGGACCATCTCCGTATTCAAGCTTTGGCCCCCGGTCTCGACCCGGAGGGTGCGTACAAGCTGGCCACCCGATACGACGCCGAAATCTCGGCGCATCTTGAGTACGCCTATGATCCCGACTTCGGATTTCTGACCGCCTGTCCCACCAACGCCGGTACCGGCATGCGGGCCTCGGTGCTGATTCATTTGCCCGGTCTGGTGCTGACGCGCGAGATCGACAAAGTCATCTCACGCATCACCCGAAGCGGCCTGGTCGTGCGGGGGTTCTACGGCGAGGGTAGCGACGTCCTCGGCAATCTCTTCCAGCTTTCTAATCAGAGAACGCTCGGTGTTACCGAGGAAGAAACCTTGCGTCAGATTACCCGCGTGGCCGAAGAGATTATTGAGAGCGAAGCCGCCGCCCGTCAGCGGTTGATCGACGAAGCGGCCGACATGATCGAAGACAAGATCTGGCGAGCCTACGGGATTCTCAAGCATGCCCGCGTTCTTACCTCCGAGGAAGTCATGAACCTCCTGTCGGCGGTGCGACTGGGTCATGCTATGAAGATAATCGATTTTCTCGACGTTGCCCTCATTAACGACATTCTGCTTCTGTCTCAACCATCACATCTACAGAAATTCTATGGACACGAGATGGATTCGAACCGTCGAGACTTTGTGAGGGCACAGATGGTGCGGGAAAAACTGCGCCAGGTGGAAAACTGATTGGTCTTGCAAGGTTATTGTCATTAAGTGAGAAGAAGTTTCCGGTTTGGAATATAGAGGAAGGATAACAGGATATGAATGAGATGTTCACCGAACGGGCTCGTAAGGCGATAGAGTTCGCGCGCGACGAAGCAGCCCGTCTGAGGCATGACTATATTGGGACCGAGCATCTCTTGTTGGGATTGATTCGTCTGGGCGAAGGAACAGCGGTCGAAGTCATCGCCAACCTCGGACTGGACCTGGCCGACCTGAAAGCCTCTATTGAGGAAGTGGTCCAACCGGCCGGTGGTACGATGACCATGGGGCAACTCCCACTGACCGCGCGGGCGAAGAAGACCCTTGAGGTCTCCGGTCAGGAAGCGCGGGCCTTGAAGTCCAAGGACATCGACACCGAGCACATTTTGCTGGCTTTGCTCAAGGATGAGGAGGGCGTGGCTGCTCAGGTGTTGTCCACCTATGAGATCGACTACAAGGAAGCCTACGAAGAACTGAAAAACGTCCAGGACGGCAAGCCTTCATCGTTCAAGAAAAAGCGCAAGAAATCAAAGACCCCGGCCCTCGATCATTTCGGAAGGGATCTTACCGAACTGGCTCGACGCGGAAAACTGGATCCGATCATCGGCCGTATTGAGGAAATCGAAAGAGTCACTCAGGTGCTCTCTCGCCGCAAGAAAAACAACCCGGTGCTGATTGGCGAACCCGGTGTCGGTAAGACTGCTATCGTTGAGGGCCTGGCCCAACGGATAGTGGAGAATCGGGTGCCACAGACACTGGAGAACAGACGGGTTGTCACTCTGGACATGGCCTCGCTGGTGGCCGGCACCAAGTACCGCGGTCAGTTTGAAGAGCGTCTCAAGGCGGTCATGACCGAAATCATCAACGCCGCCGATGTGATTATCTTTATCGACGAGTTGCACACTATCGTGGGCGCCGGCGGTGCGGAAGGCTCGCTGGATGCGTCGAATATCTTCAAACCTTCGCTGTCACGCGGTGAACTGCGCTGCATCGGCGCTACTACCCTGAATGAATACCGCAAGTATATCGAAAAGGACGGCGCTCTCGAACGACGCTTTCAGACTGTGATGGTCGAGCCGCCGTCTGAGGAAGACACGATCAAGATACTGAAGGGTCTCCGCGAGAAGTACGAAGAACATCACCAGTTGAAGATTTCCGACGAGGCGATCGTGGCGGCCGTCAAACTGTCCAATCGCTATGTCTCGGGGAAGTTTCAACCGGATAAGCCGATCGACCTGATCGACGAAGCCGGGGCACGTGCCCATTTGGCCAGTTACACGCGACCGACCGAGTTCGCCGAGACCGAGAACGAAATCGTTGCTCTGCAACAGAAGAAGGAACAGTCGGTTAAAAACCAGGCTTTTGAAACCGCCGCCCAGTTGCGTGACGAAATCAAAGCCAAAAAGGACAAGCTGGCTCAGTTGCAGAAGGATTGGGAAGAAGCCCGCGAGGAGCAGAAGATAACCGTTTCGGCCGACGAAGTGGCTACGGTGCTGGCCAAAATGACCGGTATCCCACTTTTCCGCCTGGAGGAAAGCGAATCGAAACGGCTGCTCCGGATGGAAGAGGAACTGGGAAAGACGATTATCGGGCAGGAGGAGGCTATTGCGACCATCGCCAAAGCGATACGTCGGGCGCGAGCCGGGCTGGCTGACCCTCGTCGGCCCATCGGCGCCTTTATGTTCCTTGGCCCCACCGGTGTCGGCAAGACCGAGTTGGCGCGGCAGTTATCTCAGTTCCTGTTTGACGACATCGATTCGCTGATTCGAATCGACATGTCGGAATACATGGAGAAGTTCGCCGTGTCGCGTCTGATCGGCGCTCCCCCCGGCTACGTTGGTTACGAGGAAGGCGGTCAGTTGACCGAGAAGGTTCGTCGTAAACCATACTCTGTGGTGCTTCTAGATGAGATTGAGAAGGCCCATCCGGATGTCTTCAATATTCTCCTGCAGTTGTTTGATGATGGAACCTTGACTGATTCGTTCGGGCGCAAGGTCGACTTCAAAAACACCATCGTCATTATGACCTCGAATGTCGGCACACGACAGCTTCGTGACGACAAGACGGTAGGCTTTGATGCTCAGAAGGCCGACCTCTCGCATAAGAATATGGGGAAGAAGATCAAAGATGAACTCAAGAAGATGTTCAATCCGGAGTTGCTCAACCGAATCGATGAGACGCTGATCTTCCACGCCCTGGATCGTGAGCACATAAAGACAATCATCCACATCCTGGTGGCCGATATCGCCAAACGGATGGCCGAGAAAGGTATCAGCTTCCAGTTGACTCCGGAGGCCTGTGATTTCCTGGCCGACAAGGGCTTCGAGCCTGCCTACGGCGCTCGACCGCTGAAGCGTGCCCTCCAGAAATACCTGGAGGACCCGATGGCCGAAGAAGTCCTGCGCGGCCATTTCGCCGGAGACTGCGAGTTGATTGTCGGCGCCGCTGAGAATGAACTCACCTTTGTCTTTGACAAAAGCTCAACCAAAGACAAGGATCAGCAGGCGGAGGTCAGTAACCACCAGGGTTGAACGAGAGTGATTCGATAGGTTATCTCGCAGACGGCCGGGCCATCAGCCAGGCCGTCTCCCGTATAGGTAGCTGATCGCGGTGGTACCTCCTGGGTTTCGCCAACGAATTACATGCCAACCACTTGCATATTTCGCTTGCCTTTGGGTCGGGATTTGTTATAATAATTAGCTGTTGTCGCCGGGGAATCCGGCGATAAACTCATTGTAGGTACTGAGAAAAAAGAACGGTTTGCAGATAGAGGTTTAGATGGCTCACAAGAAAGGTGTCGGTTCTTCCAAGAACGGCCGTGACTCCAACGGCCAGCGGCGGGGAACCAAAGTATACGGCGGCCAGGCAATCCCGGCCGGATCGATTATAGTGCGTCAGTGCGGCACCAGGATCAAGCCCGGCTATAATGTCGGGATAGGCAAAGACTGCACACTATTCGCCAAAGTGACGGGCGTCGTCAAATTTGAACGGGTCGGCAGGGATCGCAAGCAGGTGTCCGTATACGAATAATACCGACGTAGGCCCCAGGGTTTAGAGCAACCTCCGGCCGTTTGGCTGGAGGTTTTTTCGTTTCCGGCGGAAACTTCCGGCTATGTCATTGCCAAACGCCCGAACGCGTGTATATTCAACCCCATTGTTATGAACCGATTGCTGGACGATCTCAACGAAGCGCAGCGCGAAGCCGTCACTACCACCGAAGGGCCGCTGCTGGTCATTGCCGGAGCCGGGTCCGGCAAGACACGGGTATTGACACGACGACTGGCTAACCTTCTTCGT
>DAOVOW010000093.1 GCA_030629485.1 bacterium | reverse complement strand
TCACACGTGATGGCTGTCAGGCGAGTCGCCTGACAGCATGTGAATTTGTTGGAGAAGAGTCCAACAGACGATACGGACACAGCCCGGACCGTTCTTTGACATAGAAACAACACAAAAAGTGATTCTCTCGCCCGGTTTCTGACGTTATAATATATGATGCCGGATGAACCGATAAAGGTCATGGATGGCGGACCGGCTGGTTGGCAACGCGCGCAACGCGAAGAACACGGCTTGACCGTGCACCCTTCGACTCCGCTCAGGGTGACGTAGTTGCGCGCGCAGCGCGAAGAACAGGCTTGCCTGTCATGGACGACGGAGATACTAAATGAAACATAGCAAGAACATACCGCTTTCCGAAAACGCCCTGACTGTGCTCAAGCGGCGCTATCTTATCAAAGATAAACAGGGACGCGTTATCGAAACGCCCCGCGAGATGTTCAACCGGGTAGCTGGATTCATCGCCGGGGCAGACGTGAACTACGGCGCCGACGAGGCCCAGATTGAAAGTTCGGCAGCAACGTTTTTCGATGTGATGGCCACCCTGGAGTTTCTGCCGAACTCCCCCACTCTGATGAACGCCGGGCAACCGTTAGGGCAGTTGTCGGCCTGTTTCGTACTTCCGGTCGGTGATTCGATGGAGGAGATATTCGAAACCAACAAGCACGCCGCTTTGATTCATCAGTCCGGCGGCGGCACTGGTTTTTCATTTTCACGCTTACGTCCACGCGGCTCGACGGTAGCCTCGACCCACGGCGTGGCCTCCGGGCCGGTGTCGTTCATGAAGGTTTACGACGCTGCTACCGAGGCAGTCAAACAGGGTGGCACCAGACGCGGCGCCAATATGGGTGTTCTGCGAGTCGATCATCCCGACATTGTCGAGTTCATTACCTGTAAGGACGACGTGACCGAAATCACCAACTTCAACATATCTGTCGGCATTACCGACGCCTTCATGGCGGCGCTTGAGAAGGCCGAGCAGTTCTCGCTGTATAACCCTCACACCGGCGGACCGCACCTGGTGGATGGTAAAGAGGCGAAGCTTGACGCTCGGGAACTGTTTGATCTGATCGTAGACCGCGCCTGGCGAACCGGTGAACCGGGCGTGGTTTTTCTGGATCGGATGAATCAGGCCAACCCCACTTATCCCGCCGAGACAATTGAGGCCACCAATCCCTGCGGTGAGCAGCCGTTGCCGCCGTATGATTCCTGCAATCTCGGTTCGATCAACCTGGCGAAGTTTGTTCGCCACCCCTTACCGGATAACTACACCAACTCCGAACCGCAATTAGGTGTTGACTGGGATCGGCTGGCCTCGGTGATCCGTACCGCCGTGCATTTTCTGGACAACGTGATCGACCAGAACAAGTACCCTCTTGCCGCTATCGAAGAACAGACCAAAAAGAACCGCCGGATAGGTTTGGGCATCATGGGCTGGGCCGACATGTTAGTGCAACTGCGGCTGCCGTACGACAGCGAGGCGGCGGCGGACCTGGCCGAGCAGGTCATGGCCTTTATCGAAACCGAAGCACGCAATCACTCGTCGGAGTTAGCCAAGACGCGTGGTAAGTTCCCCAACTGGGAGAACTCTGTATTCGCCCGGGACAACCTGACCATGCGCAACGCCACTGTCACCACCATCGCGCCGACCGGAACTCTCTCGATCATCGCCCAGTGTTCCTCCGGGATCGAACCATTCTACGCTGTGGCTTTCGAACGAAATGTCCTGGATGGCACGCGCCTGACCGAGGTCAACCCTCTGTTCGCTGAGGCCGCTCGTCAGGGCGGGTTCTACTCCGATGAGTTGATCGAGAAGATCGCGCGTTGTCGGTCGTTAAGCGCCGTCGACGAAATCCCGGATGAAGTCAAGGCCGTCTTTCTTACCTCGGAGGATATCGCGCCCGAAGAACATATCCGTATGCAGGCCGCTTTCCAGAAACACTGCGACTCGTCCGTCTCCAAGACGATAAACCTGCCGAACTCGGCTGGACGTGAGGAGGTGAGGCGGGCCTTCGAGTTGGCCTACGAGTTGGGGTGCAAGGGGGTGACGATCTACCGCGACGGTTCGCGTCCGCACCAGGTGCTGTCTACCGGTGATGACGGCAAGAAGGCCGAACCCTTCACTCACAAAGTGGAAAAACGACCGGACGTGCTGAACGGGTTCACCCAGAAGATCAAGACCGGCTACGGGAATCTGTACGTCACGGTGAATCTGCGTGACGGCCGGCCGTTTGAACTGTTCGCCCACATCGGCAAATCCGGCTATACCACCATGGCCGACACCGAAGCGATCTGTCGGCTCGTCTCCCTGGCCTTACGGGCTCACGTCTCGGTGCACCAGATAATCAGACAGCTTCGGGGAATCGGCGGGTCCAGTCCGGTCTTCTCGGGCGGTTCCAAGGTGTCCTCGATTCCGGACGCCATTGCCCAGGTGTTGCAGGGCCGCTTCGGGTCTTCTTCTGAAAGTGAACCAACAGCGGACGATCCCGGTGAAATCTGCCCGGAATGCTCAGCAGCCATGATCTTTGACGCCGGTTGCTTCACCTGTCAGGCTTGCGGTTATTCCAACTGCTGATAATGCCGATATACAACGTAGCCTTATGGGCGCTGAAATGTAAGAGACAATGGCGACTAACAGATACATCCCGACGGGTCGGACCTCTCTGGTCAAGAGAGAATCCGGCCCCTTGCAATTGCAGACGGAGTATACCTACCGTCCGTACCCGCGTATCACCACGACTATCCTCGACTCGGGGCAGGTGCTGCACAAAATCGAAAAACGGTTACCGAGCGTGGTGGATTCGGCCGAAGAGTTGGTGCGGATGGAAGAGGTCATCAGACAGCAGCACACTGAGGTTGAAAAAATCGTTCAGGAACAGGACACCCCGCAAACAGCCACTTCGCCCCGGGATCAGACTCCGGTGACGACGCCGCCCGAAAGGGAGGCCGCACAATCACCCAACGACCTCAATCAATTACTGCGCGAAGTACCCGGTGTCGGGCACATATATCGACTCGGCAACGACGGGACCTTCCACGGTCAGGCGACAGCCCATCAGTTCAAGAAGGCCTTCGCGGCTATCTTCAAAGGTCTCCACGACCTGCTCACACTGTTTGATGAACTCCCCGGACCAAGGCTGCGCCGTCGTCGTGGCGTCTACGAAGTCGAGCGTAATCAGTTGTATCTTATCTCAACCGGCGACGAATGCTTGTTTGTCGCAGTGAACCGCACCGATCCCGACACTGACTACGAAAAGGCTCTCAAAGAAGCAGCCTTCGGCCGGTGGGGTCCGGATTTTATCGAACCATAGCCCTGCAGCGCACGGACGACTCACCTTTCGCCACACCCACAAAACAGCCTGCCAGCCCAGCTTACGTCAATCGATGTAGTCAGGAAGAACGGTTGTGCTGTTACCTGTGGCGCACTTTGTTTACCTTCCTGACCAGCCTGCTCGTGGAGCGGCCCGGGGTGAGGCGGATACGGCGGACAGAACCGCCGTAGGAACGCACGAAGTCAGCACCGACAATCTCAGAAACCTTGTAGTCGGCACCTTTGACCAGAATGTCAGGCTTAATCTGTCGGATTAGCTTATCAGGAGTATCCTCCCCAAAGATAACGACATAGTCGACCGATTCAAGTGCCAGCAAGATCACCGCGCGGTCAGATTGTTTCTGATGCGGTCGGGTTGGTCCCTTGATCCGTCGCGCCGAGGCATCGCTGTTGAGCCCGACAATCAGAACATCGTCAAGCGATTTCGCTTTGGCCAGATACTCCACATGGCCGCGGTGCAGGATGTCGAAGACACCGTTGGTGAAGACGATGCGTCTGCCACTTCGTCTCAAACGGACGGCCAGAGCGGCGATTTTACTTCGGCTGATGAGATTGCGAACCGGCATTGGGATAACGTCACGAGCCGCTATGGGTGGTGACAAGATTGCCGTTTTCGACGTTCAGTAGCAGTTCCTGCCGCAGTTGGGCGGGCGTGACGCTGGCCGTACCGATCTCACCGATAGTGATACCGGCGGCGGCATTAGCGACCACAGCCGCCTCCACCAGATCGGCGCCGGCACAGACGGCTGCTACAAAGGTGGCAATGACAGTATCACCGGCGCCAGTGACATCAAACACCTTGCGCGCAAAGGTGGGGATATGAGTAGGTTCGGCGCCGTCCTGAAAAAGCGACATGCCGTCCTGCCCACGTGTGATCAGAATCGAACGCGCCTCAAGCTTCTTGAGCAGCCCCGCGCCCACTTCTATCAGGTCGGACTCAGTACGAATCCGAAGACCATAGGCAAACCCGGCCTCGTGGTGGTTGGGCGTAATCAGGGATACGTGCCGATAGTTGAAAAAGTGCGTTTCCTTGGGGTCGACGGCGATAAAGATTTTCTTGTCCCGGCAGATCCGAATCACCCGCTCGAGCAGACTGGCGGTGATGACACCTTTACCGTAGTCGGATATGATTACCGCCTGGATTTCATCGGCCCACGAATCGAACTTCTCGAGCACTCGCTGTTCCGTTTGCTTCGAGAGTTCGTGACGGTCCTCCCGATCGGCCCGCACCACCTGCTGGCCGTGCGCAATAATGCGGGTCTTGATGGTAGTATGTCGGCTTTCATCGGTAATGATGGCGTCGGCCGTGATGTCCTTCTGCTGCAGCAGACCGTTGAGTTTGGTAGAGGCTTCATCCGGGCCGACCACGCCCAGGAGGATTGGTTTTTCACTGAGGGCACGGATGTTAGCGGCCACGTTGGCTGCACCGCCCAGGAGTTGCTTGCTGGAAGTGATCTCCACAACAGGCACCGGAGCTTCGGGTGAAATCCGGTCGACCACGCCAAGCAGGTACTCGTCGAGCATGATATCGCCCAGAATGAGTATCTTCGACCGGCCGAAATTATCGACCAACTGTTCAATCCTGCTGTTCGTTAGTGCCAATTTGCAATCTCTCGGCCGTCAGGGCTGTCCGCGCAAGCGCATTTCACCTAAATAAGGTTGACTTAGGCAGCAAATATATTAAAATGGCCTTACCTGAACAAGCTAAGAAATCCTGTCATTTGAAAAAAGGAACAAACAAACAAAATGCAGCAACACCCGCAGCAACAGATAAAAGTTGAGTTAGGCGACAAAGAAGCCGAGGGGATCTATTCCAATCTGTGTATGATAATGCACTCCCCGACGGAGATCGTACTCGATTTCGCACGCGTGGTACCGCGAACGCCCAAGGCGCGCGTATTGGCGCGGATTATAATGACCCCGATGCACGCCAAGTTGATGTCTAAAGCGTTGGCGGACAATCTTAAGAAGTTCGAAAAACAGTTCGGCGAGATCAAGATTCACGGTGGCGCGGACAAAATGTCTCAGACAATCGGCTTTGAGGCCAGCAGTGGTACCCAGCCCGAGGAGGAGAAGTGACCCGCGGTTATTTCGCTTTTGTCCTGCACAGCCACCTGCCGTATGTTCTTTCACATGGGCGGTGGCCTCACGGTACCGACTGGCTGAGCGAAGCGGTGGCCGAAACCTACTTGCCGATTATCCGAATGATGAACGAACTGTCGGCCGAGGGTTGTCGTCCCAAGCTTACCATCGGTCTGTCGCCGGTGCTGTGCGAACAACTCGCGGACAATTCGTTCAAGGATGAATTCACTTTTTATCTCCGTCAGAAAATAGAAGCTGCTCAGCGGGACAGTGAGGAATTCTACCGCTTCAACGACCAGACAATGCTGACGACAGCTCATTATTGGGAAAAATTCTACGGCAACACTTTAGAGTATTTCAGTTCTATTGGGCAGGATGTTATTTACGAATTCAGGAAACTGCAGGATGCCGGCTGTCTGGAGATCATCACCTGCGGCGCCACCCATGGTTACTACCCTCTTCTGTCGCGCGATGAATCATTGCAGGCCCAGACGAAGATGGCGGTGCGCAATTACCGCCGGCATTTCGGACGGGAGCCCCGGGGATTGTGGCTGCCCGAGTGCGCCTACCGACCACGCTACAATTGGACCCGGCCCGTAGCTGCCGAGGACAACCCTGAACCGTACGCTCGCAAAGGCGTTGACGAATTCCTCACCGAAAACGGGCTGGATTTCTTTATCATAGACTCCGCGCTGCTAAAAGGCGGCAAGTCGATCGGCGTCTATGTTGATCGCTTTGATGCCTTGAAGCTTCTGTGGGGACAGTTCGAAGAACAGTACCATCCTCGGGCTGAAGAAAAGGACAAGACGCCGCGCGAAGTCTATCTGGTGAGTTCCTCACCGGAAGGCAAGAAACCGACGGCGATATTCACGCGCGATCCTGAGACCGGACTGTTGGTCTGGTCCGGTGAGCACGGTTATCCGGGCGATGGCAATTACCTGGATTTCCACAAGAAGCGATTCCCCGGCGGTCACCGTTACTGGGCGGTCACTTCTACCAAGGCCGACCTGGCTGATAAGGTGCCATACTCCCTGGAAAGCGCCATGGGCCGCATTCCGGAGAATGGCGATCACTTTGCGGGCAAGGTGATCGACATTCTTTCCGCCTATAATGATACCGGCGGTAAACCGGGAATTCTTGTAGCGCCGTACGACGCCGAACTGTTCGGACACTGGTGGTTCGAGGGACCGCACTTTCTCAAACACGTGCTGCGTAATCTCGATCAGAGTAACGAGGTCGAACTCACCTTCCTCAGCGAACATCTGGAACGTTCTCAGCCGACCCGCGTGGTCTCTATTCCGGAAGGAAGCTGGGGCCAGGGGAACCATCACTATATCTGGCTCAATGAACATACCGAGTGGACCTGGCGACACATCTACGAAGCTGAGGACAAAATGTGTGCGCTGGCACGACGATGGTCGTCGCTATCCGACAAGAGTGACCGAGAACTGGAAGATATCCTCAAGCAGATCGCCCGTGAACTCATGCTGCTGTCAGCATCCGATTGGCCATTTCTCATTTCAACCTGGGCCGCCCGTGATTATGGCGAACTCAGAGTCAGCGAGCATTTTGCCGACTTCCAACGACTGGTCGAGATAGCCGAGAAGAAGTTCGACGGACATACACTGGAACCGGGAGATCGTCAGTTCTTCGACGATTGTAAGAAACGGGATTGTCTGTTTGACGATATCGACATCAATTGGTTCGCCGCCGTTGAGTTTCCGGCGGAAGCTATGATGCAACCCTGAGGGCCCGCTCTCCTCGCCTATTCAGTCCTCACTTGAGGGTGCGTCTTTTTTGGTTGATTGAAACCAGCCGGCAGC
>DAOVOW010000354.1 GCA_030629485.1 bacterium | reverse complement strand
CGGCGGAGTCAACCGTGAGAAGGTCGAGTTTGTACTTGGAAGTATACTTGACCGCCCGGGCCAGATCCGCCGGTCCATAGGCGCCGGTCTTGAGGAAAATGTACTTGGCTCCGGCCTTGCGCAGTTCTTCAACTCTTTTGGCGAACCCTTCTTCGGAAACCATGCCTAAGCGCGAATGCCGCTCAAACTCCTTGAAGGAACCACGCTCGAACGCCTTGATGACGGCCGGGTCGGTAGGGTTGGGCAGGACCACGTAACCCCGGTCATAAAGCATCTGAGCCTTCTTGAGGTTCTTGACCTTGACCTCGCCGCCGATGTTCTTGGCGCCCTGGCCCCATTTGAGCTCCACAACCTCGACGCCCAGTTCATTGATTGCATACTCCTGAACACCGAGACGTGTGTCCTCGACGTTTGCCTGTACGATAGTGGCTCCGTATCCGTCGCGCTGGTTATCCGTAAACAGTTTGACACGTCGCTTCAGGTCAACGGTGTCGACCACCTGACCTTTCTTGATAACGGCCTCTGGGTCCATGCCGACGACATTTTCACCGATAGTCAGCCCGGTGCCGGCCAGAGCGGTACCGATCGCCAGTCCTTCCCAGTTGTTCTTGGCGATGTCGGTGGAACCGATTCCGGGAATAATCCACGGCAAACGGAACTTCAACCCCTTGTCGTGTCCGAAGGTAACTTCGAGATTGACATTGGGGAATATCGCCTTATCGCTGTCGGCTTCGATACCATGAGCGCCCACGGCGGTACCCATGATATTGAAGTGGGAATAGTCAACCGGGTAGGTTTTTTCCGACGCCGTTGTTATTACGCCGAAGGGTTGAGGATAAATCACTTCGTGTCCGCGATAAGCTGATTTTCCTATTTCGCACATCCCAATGCAGCCATCCACACAGGTGACGCACATGCCTGAACCAGGCGAAACCGAACCTTCGGTCCGGTTCTTGGTCAAAGTCGCGGCCGATGAGTTTACTCTTGAGAGCGTTATGGACATTATTTTTCCTCCGTTACCAATCTCAATCTTTCTTGATTTCACAGGCCACGCATGGCTGCATATAACACATCATATCATCAAATTCTTCTTTTTCAAGACAGGGCGGGCTCAGATTGGCGCAACCTCCGCAGATTGCCTTCTCCGGTTCCGTGTAGGTACACCTGAGTGAACAGGCCGGGCAGACGTACATGCATCCACCACACTGGCGGCAGACATCAGAGTTCATGTCGAACGGTGTGCCGATGCTTCGGTTCTGGCCGCGTCCACGAAAGCCGATGGCCTTGGCCATCATCTGCTCTTCACACATGCGCACGCACAGCCCGCACAAAATGCAGTCTTCATATTCCTGCCGGAACCGCTGCTGCCGAATATCGTGAGCGGCGGCAAGGTCTTGTATGATTTTGGACTGTGGACATGACGCCAGCAGGAGTTCGAGAACCATCTTGCGAGCCCTGATGACACGACTTGAGGCGGTGCGAACCTTCAAGCCCTCTTCGACCGGATAAGTACACGAGGTCACCAGCTTAGCTCTCAGTCCTTCCCCGATCTCCACGACACACAACCGGCAGGCGCCATAAGGGGAAAGCCCTTCCATGTGGCACAATGTTGGAATAGGAAAGCCAAGGAACTGGGCCGCCTCAAGCAACGTTGTGCCTTTTTCCACCGAGACCTTCAAGCCATTTATGTACAGCGTGACCATGCTCATTTTCCTCCAGTCGCTACAGCCTTGGCCTCGGTTTCAGTCTCAACTTCTTTTGGTTTAGTGAACTCCAGGTCACACCGAAGGCACCGACAAGCCTCATGGGTTGCCTCATCGATGGAGAGTGACACCTCCACTTCAGCAAAGTTTCGCGTGCGCCATTCCGCCGGCGCGCGGGGGGTTTCAACGCGATCAGCCGGCTGCGCAACTTCTGTCTCCATCTTGACCGGCTCGATGTAGACCTTTGGCAAACATGGTTCAGCCGGCTGCACCATCTCCTCGTTGCGTACAAACCGGTCGATCATCACCGCCGCTCGCTTACCGGCGGCGATGGCTTCAACCACCGTATTGGGACCGGTCACGACATCGCCGGCGGCGAAGACTCCCGGCCGATTAGTAAGAAGGGTGGTTCGATCAGCTTTCACCGTGTTCCACCTGGTCGTTTCAATACGGCTCAAACGAGCAGGACCGATAGCGTCGATCCCGGAGTCCTCGCCGATAGCCACCACCAGCGTATCAAGCTCAATGACACGTTCGGTGCCACTTATGGGAACCGGTCGCCGCCGACCGCTGGAGTCGACATCGCCCAACTCGTTTCGGACACATTCGAGACCGGACAAGCGTCCGTCTTTGGCGATGACTTTGGTAGGAGTAACCAAGGTCTCGATCCTGATCCCTTCCTGGTCGGCAGCCTCAATCTCTTCGGCAAAGGCAGGCATCTCTTCGCGTGTTCGACGGTATAGGATGGTAACATTGTCGACGTTTTTCTGGCGCAACGCCATCCGGGCAGCATCAATGGCGGAGTTGCCGCCGCCGATAACACCCACCCGACCTCGAGCCAGATGTTCACCTCTCATGTTCAAAGCCTTGAGGAATTCAATTGACGGATAGACACCGTCCACATCTTCGTTCTCAAGACGGAGCGGTTTACTCTTGTGTGCGCCCAGGGCCAGCAGGACCGCCTTGTAACCGTCCTCAAACAACCCATCCACCGTGATATCACGACCCAGCGCGGTGTTGCATTTGAGGGTGATGTTCTCATCCAATAGGGCGTTTATCTCATTCCTGATAATCTCATGCGGCAGACGATAGGTCGGAATCGCGCAGTAAAGCATCCCGCCCGGCTCCGGTTCGACCTCAAAGATAGTCACTTTGTAACCCTGCAGGGAGAGATAATGGGCGGTGGTTATGCCGGCGGGACCTGCGCCGATTACCGCTATCTGGGGAGGCTCGCCATCGGTCCACGCCACTCTATGCGGCTTGTATATCGATGGATCGACGCGGTCGGTAATGAAGCGCTTGAGCGACCGAATAGCTATGGGGTCGCCACCACTCGTACCGGCGCGACACCTTTCTTCACAGGGGTGATGGCAAACCCGGCCGCACACGGACGGGAAAGGGTTCGCATCACGGATGACGGTGTAAGCTTCATCGTATTCGCCGCGTGCGATGTGGGCCACGTAACGCCAGGCTTCGGTGCCGAGCGGACAAGCGGACTGGCAGGGTGCTCCCACCAATTCCTTGCAGACGAAGGCGTCGCATCTTTTATCCCTGATGTGTCGCTCGTACTCTTCCCGAAAATATCGCAGGGT
>DAOVOW010000197.1 GCA_030629485.1 bacterium | reverse complement strand
CGTGACCTTGCCGGCAGGGATTTCAAGGTGGTAGCCATCATCGGCGATGGCTCTCTCACCGGCGGACTGGCCTTTGAGGGTCTGAACAACGCCGGGACATCGAAAAAAGATCTGCTGGTCATTCTGAATGACAATACGTGGTCGATCTCGAAGAATGTGGGCGCCATGTCGAAGTATCTGACCAATATCATGGCGGATGAAAAGTTCAACCGGCTGCGCAATGAAATCTGGGAACTGACCGGACGTTTCAAGAGACGTGACAAAATCCGGGCTACGATATCACATATCGAAACCTCTCTCAAAGGTCTGCTGGTACCGGGGATGCTTTTTCAGAATCTTGGTTTTCGCTATTTCGGGCCGATCGATGGTCACGATCTGCCGCTGGTGGTGAAGACCCTGCAGAGCCTGAAGAATCTTGGAGGTCCGATCATACTTCATCTGGCGACCAAGAAAGGGAAGGGATACGATCCCGCGGAAGGTGACCCGACCAGTTATCACGGCATCGGCAAATTCGACAAGGTGACCGGCAAGCCGGCTGAGAAGTCGGGCCGGCCAACTTATACGAAGGTCTTCGGTGACACCATGCTGGAGCTGGCGGCCAGGGACAAGCGCGTTATCGCTATCACCGCCGCCATGGCGACCGGTACCGGCCTGGACAAGTTTGCGCAGAAATTCCCCGATCGATTTTATGACGTCGGCATCGCCGAAGGTCACGCCGCGTGTTTCGCCGGCGGATTGGCCGCCGAAGGGGCGCGTCCCTATATGGCCGTTTATTCGACCTTCATGCAGCGCGCTTACGATCAGATTATCCATGACATCGCTCTGCAAAAATTGCCGGTAGTTTTCTGCATGGATCGCGCCGGCCTGGTAGGCGAGGATGGTCCCACCCATCACGGCGCCTTTGATCTGTCGTACCTCAGCCCGGTACCGGACCTGACTGTAGCGGTGCCCAAAGACGGTAATGAGCTCCGCTCGATGTTACATTACACAATTGAGCATGAACTTCCCGGGCCGGTAGCAATCAGATACCCACGAGCCTCGGTCCCCACAGAGATGACGGAGGCGGTCGCTCCGATCGAGTGGGGCAAATGGGAGCTATGTTCGCCGGAGGCGGAGGTCACAATCCTGGCAACCGGTACGATGGTTATGACAGCGCTGGAAGCAAAGAAAAAACTCGCCGCGAGGATCGATGTGGCGGTCGTGAATGCCCGGTTCATCCGACCGCTCGACCATGAGACACTGGAGAGAATCAGAAACTCGGCCCAGCTAGTTGTCACGCTCGAGGAAAACGTCCTTCGCGGTGGGTTTGGTCAGGCAGTGGGGGCGTTTCTGCTCGACCACGGATATCGGGGCGCATTCAAGGCGCTGGGGATTCCGGATCGGTTCGTGACTCATGGTGACCTCCCCTCGCTGCTTCGTGAAATCGGCCTGGATGTCGAGAGTGTAGCAGCCTCGATTGAATCATTGGCGAAGCAACATCTTAGGTTGGAAGGCGGGTTCCTTCAGAAGCTAAGGTTCCGTCGTAACGGGTCTCAGCGCAAGAAATCGGAGCCAAACCTTTCTCGGATGGTGGAAGCCGATGACAAAGGATGATGTTGACTAATGCGTTTTGGATTGATTGCCAACCTGAGACGTGAGGGCGCCCGCGAGGCTATTGACTGTGTGCTCGAATGGGCGGGTCACAATAGCCACGAAGTCTTCCATTGTCGTGAGGAACTGGAAGAGATTTGCCACAACCGGGCGACCAACCTGGCCCGCGAAGAACTGGCTACCAAGGTGGACATCCTGATTTCTATGGGCGGCGATGGTACTTTTCTGGCGACGGCGCGTTCGGTCGGATCATCCGGAACACCGGTGTTAGGAATCAATCTCGGGTCACTCGGTTTCCTGACTCAATTGCGACCACACCAGTTGGAAAACGCTCTGAACGCCATCGTGCGCGGAGAGTACCTTATCGAAGAGAGAATGCTCCTGAAAACCGTTGTCGAAGGGCGCCCGAAACTGGAATCGCCCTATGCTCTGAACGAGGTTGTAATCGACAACGGTCCGATTGCCCGGCTGATCGGGATCAACCTGCGAGTGAACGGTGAAGAACTCGTTACTTACAAGGCGGATGGACTGATTCTGGCGACGCCGACCGGTTCAACGGCCTACTCGCTGGCCGCCGGTGGACCGATTCTGCATCCAGCAATGGAAGCAATTGTGGTCTCGCCCATCGCGGCCTTTTCGTTGTCGACCCGCCCGATGGTTTTCCACGCTTCCGATATTCTGGAATTGCGGATTGGCTCCGAGCACGAAGTAGCCGGATTGACTCTTGATGGACAGGTCAGCGCTCCGCTACTCGACACCGATCGGGTCATCGTAACTCAGGCCGACTTTCGTCTGAAAGTCGTGGTTTTCCCCGAAGACAGTTTCTACAAAGTCCTCAAGGAGAAACTCCATTGGGGTGTTTCGCCTTTCACTCATTGAACAGTCAGACGTCCGTTCGCTGCCCTTCCGTCGTTGAACGACAGTGGTTTTATATTGACAGTTTTGGTGGATAGGGTTAAATGGAGTGGGAAAGCAGATATGAATGACCTTGAGGTGTCTTGGTCGCTGGTGGTGAATCGTTAGTGCCTCATGGCCAGACTGAAAGAGAGAAGTATGAAGGCTTATTTGATTGGATTGTTGGCGGCTTTACTGTTCATCGGCTGTGCTGAAAGACAAGAGGACGCAGAAAAGCTTGGGCAGGAAGTGATGGAACAGGAAGCTGAGGCTGTCGATACGATGGCTCCGGATGAGTCCGTGATCGATAGCAGCGCGGTTGATGAGGTCAGCGCGGACGCCTCGGCTGTTCCCGACGAATCCGTGACGTTGCCGGGAGCGCCGGCTGGTGAAGGTTATACGGTTCAAGTGGCAGCGTGCGAGGATTATGAGTACGCTCAGCATTTGCTCGATCTGTATCGGCGGCGCGGCTACGAACCATACGCCGTTAGGTTCGACCACGAAGGGCAGACCTTTTACCGGGTTCGCATCGGCAGCTTTGAGAATGCAGCGGAGGCTGCGGCCCTGAAGACGGAGCTGATCGACAAGTATTCCATTGAGGCGTGGGTAGACTGGAAATCCAACTGATCGACCTGCGCCGACATTTGGCCTGTTCGGTCCTCAGAATGGATTCGGGGACCGAGCCAGTACTATAACCTCACAGTTGGGAAGGCCGGGAAGCGACAAGCGCCCCGGCCATTCTATTATGAAGAGCTTTACCGATTACCTGACGTTCAACACAGAACGCCGACGAGACTACATAAACATCACGGGCGAGGTTGAAGCGGCCCTTGATAAGAGCGGCGTAAGTGAAGGGCTAATACTCGTTTCGGCGATGCACATTACGGCCGCTGTCTATGTGAATGATGCTGAGGCGGGCTTGATCGAGGATATCGACGAATGGCTCGACAAGCTGGCGCCGTACGGTCCTGATTACCGACATCACCGTACAGGCGAGGACAACGGCGATGCCCACCTCAAGAATCTGTTAATGCACAGTCAGGTGGTTTTGCCAGTCACAAATGGCAAGATTGATCTTGGCCCCTGGCAACAAGTGTACTACGCCGAGTTCGACGGCCGCCGCAAGAAACGGGTGATTATCAAGATCATTGGGGAGTGAGGGAAGTCCCGGTCGAAACGCCTGGCCCGAAGGGGTCGCGAAGCGAGGTTTCGACATCCGTCACCCCGAGCGCAGTCGAGGGGCGGGTTTCGATAAAGCCCTACGGACACGGCGGCGCCTCCGGGCCACCGTTGAACATGTAGTCAACCAGAAACACCAGGTCGGCCAGATCAATCGACCAATCCTCGATCACATCGGCCTCCCTCATACAAGGTGGTTCCGGACCATCGACGAACATATACTCTACCAGATAGACCAGGTCGGCAATGTTCACCTCGCCGGATGGATCGTTGTCAACATTGCCCTTATTCAGGCAGCAATCTCCGGCAAAACCTACAATAGCGGTAGGAATCGGCGAGTATCCATCCGCCGCGGCGTAGGCAGCCAGGAAACTACCCTCGCCTGTATAATAGAACAATGAATCTTGCGCAAAGAGCGTTGAATCCCCCCAGGGCCACATGCCGCAACCAATAAGAATGCGTGTATACTGACCGTCATAAGCCCAGGTTTCCTCGCCCCATGGTTTTAGGTGGCCCTCAAAAACCAAATACACCGCTTGTATGGTGTCGGGGTAGCTCAGGCTGACTTTCTTAGCTAGTGCATCCTGAGTAAAGAACACTGTGTCTCCCGGGTCGGGCGGGTGGTGCGGTACATCGGGACCGTCGTAGATATAAGAGTACATATAGGTCAGATCCTGCAAGGTGAGCGGCACACCATCGGCATTGACGTCGGAAACTTCAATCTGATCTTCAATATGGATGGTGAAAACGCTCAGCCCATAGTAGAAGTAATTTGTAAACAATACCCAATCGGCGATTTCGAACCCTACACCGTTGAGGTTGACATCGCCAGCTTCGGGTGGTAACGGGGCGCACTTGATATCGACACCCCCGTGGCGGTATTCTACCCGCCTGAACATCGTGCTGCTGTCCGTAAGACAGGTGTCTGGGGCGCCCCACGGAGTCGGGAAAGTCGTATCCCCGGGGTGAATCATACCATCGAAATCGCGGACACTCTCCGAAATGAAGAGTGAGTCGCCGGATACTGAGCTGAGACTGTTGTCACTGCAGTCATACCACATGAACTGTATCTGTTGGATCGTGCAGACATAGGCGGAATCGGAAGTGACCTGAAGCTCTAACTGGGCAAACGTCCCGGTGGTATCGGCATTGCATGTAGGAGATCCAGGCGTAGCGGCTAAGTCGGCTACGCCTACCAGGCGAATGAGACCATCCGGGCAGGG
>DAOVOW010000352.1 GCA_030629485.1 bacterium | reverse complement strand
ATTCATGGAAGCGACCCTAAAGGGGGAGGCCTTCAAAATCACCCGTCTCTCCAGTGACAAGCAAGTGCAACCGCCGGGAGACTTTGCTCAATGGGCGTGGGATGTTGTGCCGCGCAGGTCGGGTGTCCATTCGCTACAACTACTCATATCCGTCAGACTAAAACTGCCAGAGATTGGTGAAGAGACGTACAGCCTGCCGGTCCTAGAGAGGGAGATCAAGGTCAAGGTGAGTCCATATTACGTTGTGGCCACTTTCATCTTCTCGTACTGGGAGTGGATTGTTACTGCGATATTGGTGCCTATCGTTGGATGGGTGATTAAGAAACTCCTTGATAGACGACGCCGAAGAGTACCACTGCGAAGACTCCCCAGGTAGCCCGAATTGGCGCATCTCTAACTTGTTCCCTCGCTCTTCCTTGCCATACTCGAGATTCATCCTACCCCAAAATACCATGTGACAAGAGACCGCCCTTGCGTTATAATCCCTCTGCAACCATAACGAGGACCGATATAATGGATATTGACAAGATTCAAGGATATCTCAGGGAGCATCAGCTTGACGGCTGGTTGATGGCTGATTTCCATGCTCGCAACAGCGTAGCCGTTGAAATGTTGGGGCTGACAGGTGTGTTGACGCGACGTTCATTCTATTTCATTCCCGTCGAGGGTACACCGGTCGGCCTAGTGCCGGAGATTGAGAAGGCCAAGTTTCAGCATCTGCCCGGCACATTGATACCGTTCTCGGGCTACCGCGCCATGGAGAAGGAATTGACTCTCATCCTCAAAGGTCACAAGTCGGTGGCTATGGAATACTCACGGATGGGCCGGCTGCCGTATATCGGGCTGGTTGACGCGGGGACGGTAGAGATGGTGCGCAGTATGGGCGTTGAAGTGGTCTCATCGGCGGACCTCGTGGCCGCTTTTCAGGCTCGTCTGACCCGCGAACAAATCGCCACACACCGCGACGCTGTTCTGAAACTCATAGAGGCCAAGGACGACGCCTTCGCTTTTATTACCCAATCATTGAAAGACAGTACGCCGGTCACTGAGTACGATGTTAGCCAGCGCATATTCGAGCGCTTCAAGACTCATGGCATGACCACTGATTTCGCCCCTATTTGCGCGGTCGACGGCAATGCCGGCAATCCGCACTACCAACCGACAGCCGAACGATCGACCCGGATAGTCAAAGGTCACTTGATCCTTATCGACTTGTGGGCCAGGCATGACTCCGAGATTTGTATCTATGGTGACATTACCTGGATGGCGTACGCGGGACGCAAGGACGAGATTCCCGGGAGATACGTCTCAACGTTCGATGTGATCGTTCGGGCGCGCGACAAAGCTGTATCGTTTCTCGAGGAGAATCTGCCCATCCGCCCGGTGTACGGCAGCGAAGTGGACGACGCCTGCCGCCAGGTCGTCATTGAAGCCGGCTTTGGCGAATTCTTTACGCACCGGACGGGTCACTCCATCACGACGGCGGCGCATGGCAGCGGTCCCAATATCGATAATCTGGAGACCGAGGATCGCCGCATTCTGCAGCCGGGGCATCTGTTCAGTATCGAGCCGGGGATCTACATGGACGACTGCGGTTTTCGCACTGAGATCGATTGTCTGATTACACCGGACGGCTGCGAGGTTACGACGAAGCCGTTGCAGACGGAGATTACCGCCCTGCTGTAACATGTTTGTCACCGAGAACATGATTGACGATATGGTCGCCCGCTATGGGCAGCCTGAGCGGGCAAGCTTCCGTTTTGAGTTACCCGCCGATCAGTTCGGCCGCATTCGCTCCTCGCAGAAACATGGCCGCAATCATGATGTCACCGTGTATATCCGCAAGGACGACAAGATTGTAGTGATCGCCAAGCACATGTACCCGCCCGAGTTGTATCGAGCGCCGTCGGGTGGTCTGCGCCCGGGGGAACCGTTTCTGGACGGAATCAATCGCGAAATCATGGAAGAAACGGGCTGCACTGTTGAACTCGAGAGGTTCCTTTTGCGCACGGCGGTGTCATTTGTGCGCCGCGAGGATGGTTCTTCCTCAGGCGATGGTGTCATCGAATGGAGATCGCTGGTGTTTCTGGCGCGATACCTGTCGGGTGACTTCCAGTTCACTGATCATCAGGAGATACGCGAGGTGCGGTTGGCCACGCTGGACGAATTTGAAAGCTTCTCGCGGATAATGCGCGCGACCGATATCGGTGGACTGCACTATCGCGCGGCGCTGCATGATACGGTTAAGCGGCTACTGCCCACCACAGAATAGACCTGACTTGATCGGGCTGCCTGACCGAACGGCAGATGTGGACATCTGGGGGGGCGCGAGACCCTTCGACTCCGCTCAGGGTGAGGTTATACCGCTCAGGGTGAGGTTATACCGGTCAGGGTGAGGTCCTGTTGTATCCTTAGTTCATATCTTCTCAGTAGGTCAGGATCCTTGTGATCCTGACACAATGTCGAAACCGCCCTTCGGCTGCGCTCAGGACAGACTCGGTTTCGACCTACGATTCCGATTTCAGGTTCCCAAGGAACCTGGCCTACTGGCACTATCGCGCGGCTCAGGCGGCCAGTTTATGCTTGACAGATCGGCGGCTTGTAGGTATAATTTAATGTTAGACGATCAATAAGCCACGGATGGTCGGTGGTACCCATACTGGCCATGAGTTACGCTCAGAGGAACGACAGTTTAGTACTACAGCCAAGGGATCGCGACTGTGAACCCTTATCTTTACGGAGGATGCCATGCGCTATCCAGGTGAATTCCGAACGGCTGCGTTGCGGACGGTTTTGTGTCTCTTATTCTCTGTCCTGATCGTTCAGGGCGCCTGGGGGCAGGACCGTTCCTGCCTGGAAGTCGAGCCCGACTCCCTTGAGTTCTACGGCGATCTTTGTGACGGTTGGTTGTATCAGGAAGATATCGAATATCAACCTATCTACATCTTCGCCGTCTGCGGGGATACCGGTTATTACTGGGAGATTTCGGCTGACCAGCCGTGGGTCGGGTTCATCCCGACATGGGGGTGGGATACCGATTCGGCCTTGATCTATATCGACAAGGAGCAACTGATCGACATCGTCCCGGACTCACTGCCGCCGGGTGACACGCTCCGGCTGGAGGCTACTGTGACGGTGACGGGCGACCCGCTCTCGCCTCCGCAGACGGTGGTGGTGAGCCTGTATCTCGACTGCTCACCGCCTGAACTGCAACTTATGGTTGATCCACCGGAACTGTTCGTCGAAGCTCCCTCAGGTGACACCCTAGAGTACTCGTTCTACGTGTATCAGACCCAAAACGACTCGGTT
>DAOVOW010000379.1 GCA_030629485.1 bacterium | reverse complement strand
ATCTCATGGGCCACGCCACCGGCGATCTGCTTGACCTGGTTATAGCGCTCGCGGTCGGCTTCCTGCAATCGTCGCTGCGCCTCTTTGTGTTCGGTTATATCGTTGAACACGCCGAATATTGCCGGCTCGCCGTTAAACATGACTCTGCGCAAAGTAACCAGCGCCCAGAACATACTACCATCGGCTCGTCGACCGCGTACTTCCTGGTTGATGGCCGATCCGGTAGTCCTGATCAGCCGCAGGATCTCTTGTCTCTCCGAAGGATCGTAGTAGAGCTGCTCGGGTTTCATTCCGATCAGGCGGTCACGAGGGTACCCAAGAGCCTGTCCAAGCGAAGCATTGGCGAAAACGATTTTCTCAGTGCTGACCTGTGTGATTACCAGTGGCATCGGCGTAGCCTCGGCGATCGTCCGAAAACGCTCTTCGCTTTCCCGGAGCGCCTCATCGGCCCGTTTGCGATCGGTGATGTCGTCGGTGTGAACCAACACCAGATCCGGTGGAACGAATCCATAAATGACGCTGAGGATTCTATTCCGGCCGGTGGTCTGAAATAGGTAATCCATCTCACGCACTATTCTGGTTTTGCGCTCAAAACAACGATTCAGATCATCCGTAATCTGCGGGTTGTCGCCGTACATCCTACGCGATGTGTAGCCGACGAAATCGGCAATGCCGCCCTCAGTGATTTCTACCGCCGCATCATTGAAGTCGACCAGGACAAAATCATCGTCGCGCTTCTGCCAGATATAGGTCGGCAGAGGAATACCCTTGAATTGAGCGCGCAATTGTTCCCGGCTGCGACGTACTGTTTCTTCGGCCCGCTTGCGATCGGTGATGTCGTTGGTCAGAATAACCACTCGGTCGACATTACCCTGCGCATCCTTGATGGCGTAAAAGTGCTGCGACAGCCAGAGATGTTGGCGCTTTTTCGGGTTCTTGATCTCTATTTCCGGAATATGCAGACGGCCACCTTCTTCATAGACTCGCCTTACGTCCGGGATCCATTGGCCCAGATAGCTGTCACGCTCATCGAACTCCATTTCGGGCTTCTCTCTGGGCGTCTGGTCCCGGCAGACGTCCTCATCGCTCATCTTCCAGATCGTTTGCCAGGCTTTGTTGCAGACCACCAACCTGCCGGTCCGGTCGCGCACGGAGACGGCGATAGGCGACTTCTCGACTATCGCGCGGTTGAATTCTTCGCTCTCTCTGAGTGCTTCTTGAGCCCGTTTGCGATCGGTGACATCGCGAAAGAACCCTACTACCGACTCGCGACCGTCAAGGACCAGTCGTACCGCGCTAACATTGGCGTAAACGATACTGCCATCCTTACGCAAGAGAGGCATTTCGATCACAATCTTCTTGCGTCCCGCCGCAATCTGTTCAATTTCGGACAAAGCTGTCTTGATGTACTTGCGTGGATAGATATTCTCGACACCAAGCTTCAGTAACTCCTCTCTTGAATACCCCAACAACCGATACATAGCTGGGTTGGTGTAGAGAACTCTGTGGGTGTGGAGGTCGAGAGCCAGGATACCGTCCAGGGCCGACTCGGTCAGTGAGGCAAGCCGCTGTTCGCTCTCCCGCAGAGCATTTTCAGCTAGCCTTTTTTCGGTGATGTCCTGACCGACCGCGATAGCCGTGAACTCGCTGGAGTCAGGGTAGAACAATACCGAGGTGGACCACATAATCGTCCTCATATCGCCGGACTTTGTCCTGAGAGGTCTCTCGTACGTGTCGCGGGGGTGCTGCCTGACCCATTCGGCAAAGTTGTCAAGCACTTCGCGTCGATTCTCATCAGGCAGGAAGGTCTCCGGCCAGCGTTGGCCGATCACTTCCTCGCGAGAGTATCCAGTGACCTCCTCGCACCCTTTGTTGAACACCGTAATCCTCGCCTGATTGTCCAGACAGACAATCAGACTATTAGCCGTGTCGAGCAGAGAGTGCACAAAGTGCCGCTCGCTTTCGAGGTCCCGTTTGGTTTCAACCAACTCGGTGATGTCATGGGCAATAGCCATCACCGCATCAATGCGGCCGGACTCATCCACGACCGGCTGGATACTGGTCAGGTAACGATATTTCCGCCCCTGCAACTCCGTTGCCGTCTCGTTGATGACTCCTTCGCCGCTGGAAAACACTTCTCTGACAGTAGCCATCTGCGAATCTGCAATCTGCCTGGGGAACAGGTCCCACATCGTCTTGCCTTCGAAGTCGGACGGCTTCCCACCGAGGCGGGTGGCTGCCACCTGGTTCATGAACAAGAACTGTCCATCCCGGTCTACACTGAAGATCGCCTCTTGCGCACTTTCGATAAGACTGCGATAACGATCCTCACTCCTGGCCAGCTCTTGTTCGGCTCGCTTCCTTTGGGTGATGTCGCGGAACAGACCCTCCACACCGACGATCTCACCAGACTTGTCCCGGTAGAAAGTGGAGTTAGTGCTGACAATTACCGTGGAACCATCGCGCCGGCGGAGTTCCACTTCATAGTCGGTCACCTTTCCGGTGTTTTGGAGTTGCTCAAGCAGGTATTGGCGTTTCTGGGGATCGGCATAGAAATCAACAATCAGGTTGCCAACAAGGTCCTCTACATTGTCGTAGCCCAGTATCTCGGCCGCTGCCGGTGAACCCCAGATAAGACGTCCTTCCCTATCGGTTCGGTAGAAAGCATCCTGGCTGTTTTCAAAGAAATCATGCAGTCGTTCTTCGCTGAGTGCCAGCCGGCGCACCGACCGGTGTCGCAAGGCATTCAGCATCACCAGTGCCAGAATCAAGAGGGCGAGCGATACAAGCACGTAGTCACGGTACTGGCAGAACAGAATGCGAGCATAATCGGAAAGGGAACGGCGTTTGATGACGAACACCTGGTCAAGGTTGTTGCGAGTAGCCACAAAGTGGATAACGTTGCCCCGATCATCCAGCACCAGGGGTTGAAAGCTGACAAAACTCTCGCCCATGCTGCTCAATTGCTCAAACTGATAGTTATAGATGGCTATTCCACCGCCGCCGCGAAAGAGATAAGCCGGGCGGTCCTGACCTTT
>DAOVOW010000186.1 GCA_030629485.1 bacterium | reverse complement strand
GTTGCTGGCAGTAATAACCTACGTGCTGTTATTCATCTTGTTGTCAAAGTTGCTCGACTCGCGGCGGTCGGCTATCCTGGGCACGGCTTTTGTAATCGTGCATCCCTACATGATCGGTTTTTCACTGTTCGTTTTCACGGACATGTCGGCTATACTGTTCATGGTGGGCGCGTGCCTGGCCATGAATCGCGGCAGACCGATCTGGTTCGCTCTCATGCTGGCCGCCGCCATGCTCTGCCGTCAGTATCTGGCCTTCGTGTTTCTTGCCGCCCTGATTTTCTTCATCATGCAGTGGTACCACCACAGGGACACGATGCCACGGTCCATGCTGGTGGCGACGGTTCTATCCGGTCTGCCTTTGCTGCTGCTTTTCTGCCTGTGGGGAGATGTTCATCCTGATAACCTCCGCAAACAGTTCTACGCGGCCGAGACCTTTCGCTATCATCCGTCAGCGTTTGTTCTGTACATCAGCCAACTTTTCTGGTACCTCCTGCCGGTTGTGCTGATACGTTGGCGTCGTTTTTGTTCTGACTACAGGTTATGGCTTGTGGCCGCGGCAGTATCGGTGTGTTACTTTGTATTTCCGGTCACTGTTTCCGCCTCGGCCGTCGAGGCAGGTACCCACACCGTCGGATTTCTGCACCGTTCTCTCGTCGGGCTGTGTGGTGACGCCTGGCCGGTCTCGGCCGTTTTCTACGTCGGATTCCTGTTCGGCATACCGGTACTGCTTTCGGTGGTAAGAGATACCTATCTCAGATTGAAAGATCACAGGTTGGACTATGCACTGTTCCTGGATCTATGCATCCTATCGTTCCTGCTGCTAATGCCGCTGACGTACCTCACCTGGGAAAAGTACTTCATGCCGCTGGTACCCCTGGCAACGGCGAGATTTCTTCTGCCGCACAATGGCAATCCACAAAAAACAGAAGCCGGGTGACATGAATCGCCCGGCTTGCACATTGTCTCGTGGTTGTGAAGCTACGCTGGGGCGTCGTCACCGGCCGGTGTCGGGCTCGGTTGGGTTTTCGCAGCGCCGCCGTCGGTCTTGATACCTTCGACCATGGCGGCCAGCGATGAAATGATCCCGGAAGCTTCTATCGGCATGAAGATTTTGCTGGCTTCACCCTCGGCCAGTTTCGGCAGCATTTCGAGGTACTTGAGCGTGATGAGTTTCTCATCGGGTTTGCCGGCATGGATGGCGTTGAAGACGTTCAGGATGGCCTGAGCTTCACCCTTGGCCACGGTTTCCTGACGATACATCTCGGCGTCGGCTCTCTTGCGCACCGCCTCGGCCTGACCTTCGGCCTCGAGGATCTTCGCCTGTTTGTATCCCTCAGCCTTGGTGATGTCCGCCTGTTTGACCGCCTCGGCGTCGAGGATGGTGGCGCGCTTGTCACGCTCGGCCTTCATCTGTCGACTCATGGCATCGGTGATGTCGCGCGGCGGATCGATCCGCTGCATCTCGACGCGGTTGACACGCACGCCCCACTTGTCGGTTGCTTCGTCCAGAACGTCGCGAAGTTGTGCGTTGACAGTATCGCGTGAGGACAGGCAGGCGTCGAGATCCAATTCACCGATGACGTTACGCAAGTTGGTCTGGGCCAGCTTGGTGGCGGCTATAATGTAGTTGGCGATCTCGTAACGCGACCGCACCGGGTCGGTTACCTGGGCGTAGATGATGGCGTCGACCTCGACGTTGACGTTATCCCTGGTGATCACCAACTGCGGCGGTACATCCAGCACTACCTCGCGCATGTCCACCTTGATGGCCGTGTCGAAAAATGGCACGATCATATTCAGACCGGGATCGAGTATCCGTTGGTATTTGCCCAACCGTTCTATCAGACCCCGTTCGAAGGGGCGGATGATCCGTATCGACATCGACACCAGGATGAAGGCGAACAACGCCAGCACCCCCAAAGCTACCATAATTGCCGGGTTCATGTCTTACTCCTTTCCTTCGGTCAGTTTCTCCACGTGTACTTTGGTACCGGAGACGCTGACGATTATGACCTTCTCGTTTTCCGAAACGAACTCGTCGGCGCGCGCCAGCCAGATTTCGCCCTCGATCTTGACCTGACCGCCCAAGTCCGGATCAATGGCTTTCGTTACCAGCGCCACCTTGTCGATCAAGGCGTCGATATTCGACTTCTGTGGGGACTCTTTGGTGATTCTCCTGGCCAGCGTTCTGGTCAGCGGCAGAAGACCGACGGTCAGAACGATAAAGATACCGACCTGCCAGTAATAACCCTCAGGGTAAAAGTAACTGTACACGCCGGCTGTTATCGAACCCACCACAAAGCAGGCAAAGACAAACGTCGGCGTCATCAGCTCCAGTATCATGAAGACAACAGCCGCCGTCACCCAAACCCAGAACATTGTTGACATCGGCGCTCCTTTCCAGTTTCTAACCTTCCGAAGTACTACCCGGCGCAGAGAGCTTTATTCATGCAAATCGAAACGAGTCGCTCAAGCGTCCGGGTGAAGGTACAGACGATTTCCTATACTAATGAGGAAACCTCTACATCCGTGCCGAGTCAACATAAATGTCGATTACGTCGGCTTGCATCCTTGCTGAGAGAGACAGGAAGTCAATTATTGAAACAACTACGGTACCCCACCAAGGAAGCGTCTGGTGGGTTCTCACATACAGACCCACCGGCTGGGGCGTGTTGGGAAAGTCGCTTTTTGTGTCATTGCGAGCGACCAAAGACACTCGTGTCGTAGGGAGCGCGGCAATCTCTCTTTTGCTATCTACCAACGAATTGATATTGCCACAGCGCCATTTCCGGGATTCCCCCTTTGACAAAATCGCCTTTGTCACCTATTGTGAGTCAAATAGCCTGAGCCAATAATGTGGAGTGTCCATGAATGGATATCAGTGCTCCCGCGCCGTTGGTGGAGTGTGAGTAATCCGCAGGGGGAAATCGATAGTCAAAACAAGTCATTGACGAAACCTGTTCATTGACTATATTATCAATGGTACGCCGGGCCGTTCCGGGGTTCCTCAATTTCTCGTGGTCTACACAAACCTCAATCAGGAGTGTCCCTGATGAAAACTGCTAAAGCAATCTTCTCCATGATCACAAGCTGCGTCGTTGTGCTTGTCGCCGTCGCGGCTGTTTCCTCCGATGCCGCCGGCGCCAGCCGGAGTGCGGACGGAGGGCTTCGCGACTGGTCCATTGTAGCTACCTATCCGGTCCCGGAAGGAGCCTCCGGGTTGGCCTGGGATGGAACCTGGCTGTACTGCGGAATTTATGGCGCCAACGGAGGGAGGGTGTACCAAATCGATCCGTCCGACGGCAGCTACTCTCTGGCTTTCACCGGTCCGCATGATGACGCCTTCGGTCTTACGTTTGACGGCGCCTACATCTGGACTACTGACCATCCGGGCAGCAGCTCCGACCCGGCCATCGCCATGCAACTCGACGGCAGTGGCGGTTTGATATCGCAGTTCAACCTGCCTGATCACTACATGTCCGGTATCTGCCACGATGCCGGTAGCTTCTGGACATCCACCTACTATCCGGACCCGGCTACGATCTACCACGTGGACGCTACCGGTAGCGTGCTAAAGCAGTTCACGGCGCCGGACAATCAGCCTTGGGATCTGTGTTTGGAGAACGGGAATCTCTGGATGGCCGACTACTGGGGCGACGCGCTTTATAAGATCGATACGGCTACCGGCGCGACGCTGGAAAGCCACCCGTCCGAGGGGGTCGATCCGGCCGGCATAGTGTGGGATGGACAGTACCTTTGGTACTGTGACAACGGCGTGGACTATACGAATGATTACCTGTACAAAATCGATCTCTCGGGGGGCGGCACTCCGGTTATCAACCTGCCGATCGACACTCACGACTACGGAGTGGTTACGGTTGGTGACTCAGAGACATGGAACGCTGTCGTCGAAAACATCGGTAATGCAGACCTTACTATCACCGGCGTTACGATATCGGGCAGCACCGAATTGGTGTGCGAGTCCAGTTTCCCGATCACGATCAGTCCGGCCAACCAGGACGTCATTTCATTGACCTATGCTCCGGAGACCGTCGCGGGGCTGGATGCCGTAGCCACGGTGGAGTCCAGCGATCCGGTCAGTCCCAGCGTCGACATCACCCTCACTGGCAGTGCGGCTAATCCCGGCCCTGACATCTACCTGCCGATGACCGCCCACGATTACGGAATCGTGCGGAACAATGCCTACACTCGTTGGATGATGATCGTTCAGAATGTCGGAGACGAGGTCCTCACCATCGATAATATCACTTCCGACGACATGCATTTCACCGTGGACGATCAAGTTACGATACCAATAGTATTGGGGGTGCTGGAGACGACCGAAGTCGGCATCTGGTTTCATCCGGATATGGCCGTACCGTTCAGCGCCTCGCTGTCCATCGTCAGCAACGATCCCGACGAAGGGACCACCGTAGTGACGCTGGCGGGCGATGGACTGGAACAGGATTGGCCGATCGGTGAACCCTTGTGGACCTACCAGATCACCGGTGGCTACGACAATACCCCCAAAGCGATCACCGCCATCCCGGATGTGACCGGTGATTCGATTGCTGATCTAATCGTCTGTTCTGAGGACAACTATGTGCGGTGCTTCAATGGCAACTCTCACGGCACACCGGACCTCTTGTGGGAGCATGAGATCTATGCCGGCTCGGTATATTCGCACAAGGGTGTCGGCACCATGGATGATATCGACGAAGACGGGTACAGCGATGTGGTGGTTGGCTCGGCATGGGGGGGAAGGCTGATCCGAGCGATATCGGGCAAGACCGGCGACGAGATATGGACCCATGACACCCATGAGTATGGTGATGGCGGCTGGGTGTACCAGGTCGACTGTCGCTACGATTACAACAACGATGGTTCCGTTGACGTTTTGGCCGCAGTCGGCAATGACGGCGCCAACACCGGTCCCAAGCGGATATACTGTCTTAACGGATTGTCAGGGGTGCCAATTTGGGAGTGCCCACTGGGTGGTACCGGTTTCGCCGTGATTGGTGTCGAGGATTACACCGGCGAGGGTCAGG
>DAOVOW010000115.1 GCA_030629485.1 bacterium | reverse complement strand
GGCGCTATCATTATTGCATTATTGGGTGTAGCAATCGTAGCCGGGGTAGGTATGCGAGATCAGAGGTTTTGCGCCTGCATACAAGTGCGACCCTCGCGTATCGGTGTGCTCGTCCGCCCCGGAGATTGTGGGGATACAAGGACTGTTGTCATTTGGAAACGGAGGAACACTTATGTTGCATGTGAGTCTGAGGAAGATCGGGGTTGCGGTACTCGTGGTGGCCGTGACGATTGCTGTCGCCTTCATTCTCGGAACCCAGGCCGGAAACAAGGTTGCCGAATGGCAATACCGCGAAAACCGAGACAAAACGACGAAACTCATGCTGTCCGACATGCGGACGCTTGAGATCGGCGATAAGCTCCCGGATCACACCTTCGAGGATCTTGAAGGTGCGGAAATACGGTTGTCCGATCTGGTTAGTGGTCGCACCATCATTTGCTTCTTCGAGATCGGATGCGGCACCTGTATCGTGGAGTTGGAAGCAATGCAGGCAGCCCTGGAGGATTCTCTTCGCCGTCACGTCGTCTTGATATCACCTGATGATCGTCTCGATTTAAGAGAGGCGCGCGCCGCTTACGACATTCAGGCGCCCATTTTATGGGACCAGCATAGCTTTTACGCACAGAACCTGAAGATACCGGCGAGACCATTCAATGTGGTAATCGATTCATCTCTCACCATTGAGTGGATTATTGCCGGGAAGCTTAGCGAGTCTGAGCTTCGCAAGTTCTTACAGAACTATATATCTGTTGCTCAGGGAAGACTCTATAAATCGGAAAGGAGTATCGATTATGAAACTGAGACTACATTCTATCGCGGCGGTTCTTTTCGTGGGAGTGTTTGTTCTTGCCTTGGCTTTCACGCTGGCGGCGAGTTCGGCCCACGCATACGTACCGTGCTGCACCGTTTATGACGGCGAGATTATCGTGAAGAAGGGTAAATGGGATCCATACCCAACTTGGTGCGAGTGTGCTCCGTTGACTAACCCCGCTAATTGCATACTGCTCTGTCCCGGCGGGAGTTGATTCTAATCTGACTTACAGACGCGTCCGACAGAAGAGTCTCTTCCCCATGGCCCCCATCCGGGGGCCTTCTTATGTTTGGCAGATGGCGCTGGCAAGAGTTCGGTTAGTTACACTCTACTGAACGACTGCACAACTGGGCCGGCCTCAGCGCTGCGCCTCGCGGCCAACCTCTTATTCACCAACACCTTATCATTCGACCCAAACAAAAAGACCTTGACTTGAGATGTTGATATGGGGTAATTGGTCATACGGGGTTGTTGGCATCTTGATACTATGAACCGCCTCGTGCCGACAGCAACCGAGTTGATTGACCGGTCCGCGTGGAAACTTGATTGTGGCCCGGTACGTAAAAGGAATAAACGAGCTAACATAGCGGAGGCCCGACTAAAAAGAAGCTTACCGACCGTGAGCAGGATGGGGTGATTGTCTTGGAACCCAGGGGAAAGATCATGGGTGGACCGGATGCTACGCTGCTTCATGACAAGCTGTACGAGTTTATCCAGCAGGGCAGGACCAAGGTGGTTATCGACCTGTCGCGTATTGAATGGATGAACTCTACCGGTCTGGGTATCCTCATTCAGGGATACACGACCCTTCGCAACAGTGACGGCCAGTTGAAACTGGCCAAAGTAACGGACAAGATCCAGTCGCTTCTGACCATTACGAAACTGGTATCGGTGTTCGACGCCTATGACACAGTCGAGGATGCGATTGCGTCATTCAACTAGCCGTCAGCAAGTCGACTGAGAATGGTTGTTCACGATGATGGGTGGGCGCGGACGTAGCCTGCCTGTTTTTTTGGAGACCGCCGCAACATGATGAAACCAGTGATCAAATGTAACCGCATTTCGATTCCATCCGCCCAGGAATCCTTGTTGGACGTTGACGTATTCATTGAGGGCATCCTGCGCGGTTTCGGCGCCGACGAATCGGCCGTAGCCAATATCGCCATATCCGTCTCCGAACTCGTTAACAACGCCATCCTTCATGGCAACAAGTCGGCCTCGGACAAGGTGGTTACCGTGACGATCTCAAAAAGCAACGATTGTGTTGAGATATGTGTGACCGATCAGGGCTCCGGGTTTGATCCTTCCAATATCGAGAATCCCACCGACGATGCCAACCTGATGAAAGAGGTCGGGCGTGGGATTTTCATTGTGCGATCGTTAATGGACGGAGTGGAAATTGAGGCCTCCGACAGAGGCACAACTGTTATTGTCACCAAATGTATTCAGTAAGGTCTGATCGTTTCGATTGAGGCTATAGTATGAGCGCAGAACTACTAAGAACACTGTGCTATTTCCTAACCGGTGGCTTTCTGATTTTTCTGGCCATCACTATTACGCGTGACAATTTCCGCAGCAGGCTGAATCGTGTCACCGGCGCCATGTTGTTTTTCGCGGGACTGGGTCCATTGTTCATGGCTTTAGGCTCCATTCTCGCGCAATCGGCGACCGCCCCCCTTGGTTTTGAAGCATCACCTATTTACAAACTGCGTCACCTGTGGGAGTTTTTCTTCCCCCTTCTGCTCCTGTTCTCCTGCCTGTTTCCCTTCGACCGCTTGAGCCGCGCCGGCCATCCTTATATCCGTCTTGCGATTTTCCTGCCCCCGCTGATGCATAGCGTGATCGTGCTCTTCTTTGACCAACTATCCTCCGCCCTCGACATATTCCATGTCGATCCCGGTGACGAGGGGCTCTCGAGCCTGATCGTGCAACCCCTGGCAACATTGTTCTCCTGGCTGAAACTAACTCTGAACGTGCTTCGGGGATATGAGAGATCCATTTTTGCCGCAATCAGCATAGCCTACGTCGTGGCGGCGGGTTACTTTCTCGAGTCAGGCCGGAAGCGTGTCACCAACCCAAAGATCCTGACCCAGACGCGATGGGTGCTGACCGGCACACGAATAGGTCTGGGCTTATATCTCATCTCGCAGATCGGTTGGCTGCTGTTCCCCAGACAGTTTACCGAGGGGGTTACCTCCACACTGCTGGTGATCGCACTGCTGGTCGGATCGAGTTTGTTCATTTTCGCCACCATACGACATCAGTTCCTGGATGTTCAGATGGTGTTCCGCCAGTCTTTCGTCAACACTATCACCTCTGCTCTGCTGGTGGGTATCTACATTCTCATGGTGGTTCAGAGTCGGGCTATCGTGGCTCGCATGTTTGGTGTTGAGGCAGAACTGGTCAGCTACGGTTTTATCATCCTGCTCCTGTTGTTCTTTCAACCCATCAATAACTGGGTGGATGATCTGATTCGTTCCATGTTCATGCGGACCCGTACCGATCATCGCAACGTGATCGAACGGTTTTCGCGGCAAGTGATATCACTTTTCGACCCCACGCAACTGCGCCAAGCTATTGAAGAAACACTCAAGACAACCCTTCTGGTCAATCGTGTCTATTTCGTTTTGTACGATGACAGCATTACCGAGTACGCCATGCTGCCCAGCGATGATCACCCGCGGCGGGTTGTCATAGACCGCCAGGACCTGATGCTACGCGGAATAAACCTGCTTGACGCCCCGACCTACTACCGTAGTCTGACCGATTACAGTCCCGGCTCCGACCTGGCGACGATGTTGGAGAGTCGGAATGTACGAATGGTACTGCCCATGAAGGACGCCGACCACTTGCTCGGGTTTGTAGCCCTGACGGAAAAAGCGGCCGGGTATCGTTATTCATCGGAGGACCTCAACCTGCTGGGGGTACTGTCAAACCAGATGGTCAGCGCGCTCACCAACGCCCGCTTGTATGTCGAGTCTCTCGAGCGCACGCGTCTTCAGGAAGAGATCAACATGGCGCGGCAGATTCAACTCGACCTGCTGCCCTCGAATCCTCCGACTCTCGACTGTTCCACGATCTGTGCCCGTTCGACGCCGTCACGGACGGTGGGGGGTGACTTTTACGACTTCATCAAAATCGATGGAGATCGGTTGGGCATGGTTATCGCCGATGCGTCGGGTAAGGGGATGCCGGCGGCCTTAATGATCGCGCAGACACAAGCCATGATCCGTAGCGAAGTCAACAACGGAACTCCCATCGCCAGTATGCTCAAGAATGTCAATCAACAACTCGCCGTCACCACCTCGGCCGAGAAATACGTAACCCTTTTCTACGGCGAATTGGATACCAGGCGCGGTACGTTCCACTATGCCAACGCCGGGCACAACTATCCTATTCTGGCCCGGTCGGACGGTACCATTGAACTGCTGAAAACCGGCGGGCTGATTATCGGCGCCCTTCCCCATGCGGAATATGAGGAGGATACGGTGACACTCGGGCCGGATGACATGCTGGTGTTGTTCACCGACGGTCTTTCCGAGGCCATGGACGAAAGCGAGGTGGAGTATGGCGAAGACCGCCTCCGCCAACTTGTATGTAGTCATCGCAATGAGAAAGCTCACGAAATCATGGAGACAGTGTTGAAAGACGTGCGTTCCCATGATCCGACCAGCCCGCCGCGCGATGACACGACGATAGTAGCCCTCAAGATGACCAGGACAATCAACGCTCATGAGTAACAAAAATGATCTGTTCGACGACCGCAAACTGACCGAGTTGAAGAACATGCACTGCGGCTACCGGTACTGTCCGAGGTGCGGCGGACCGCTGGTGGAACGCCAGATTGAACATACGTCGCGCATGGTCTGTCCCGACGAAGAGTGCGGGTACATCTTCTATCAAAACCCAATCCCGGCCGCCGGAGTGATTGTGGTCCGGGAGGAACAGGTTCTGCTGGTCAAGCGGGCGCATCCTCCGCGGATAGGTTGGTGGTGTATTCCGGCCGGTTTCATGGAGTGGAGCGAACATCCCAAGGAAACCGCCGTGCGTGAGCTGGCCGAAGAGACGGGATTGAAAGTGCGTTTGACTTCGATGTTCGACGTTTACCACGGCAACGACGACCCGCGCACCAATGCTGTTCTCATCCTGTACCTGGGCGATGTGGTCGGCGGTGAAATGCAGGCGGCTGATGATGCTATGGAGGTTCGTTACTTCCCCTTTGACGAACTGCCGGACAAGATCGCCTTCATATCGCACCGCCAGGCGCTTCAGGAATACATTCACCGCTTTCTAAACTGAGTCCAATGAAATCCGGGTTTGGCAGAAAACTGTTCAGGCTTTTCCTGCTGTTCTCCCTCATACCATCAGCAGCTTTGGCCCTCCTCGGTTACTACCTGACTACCGAGTCAACGGCCTTCCAAACATCGACCGCTGCCGGTGGAACCACTGAGCTTGACAGCTATTACAAGACCTTTGTTGCTTCGAGAATAGAGACCGCCATCGGAGCGTTCATTCAGGGAGCTTCACCGCTTCAGGTAAACCTGGATTTCTTGTTTACGCTGGATGATACCGTGATGACAACGCACGTTGGCGACTCTTTGCTCGCATCGGTGGGTAGCAAGGACCTGCGCACCCGCATCTTCCAAAACCACAGTGGTATGCTGGAGACACCGTACGGCGTGCTGCAGTATCATTGCCGCGTCTCCGCGACATCGGAACTCATATGCGGCGGGTATCTCCACGACCGCGAGTACTCACAAATGCTGGAACAGATACAAAGAGAACAGGCCGAAAGATCGTCAAGCAAGGAGCTTCGTTCCCGATACCTTTACTTTCTGGCCCTCCTCTTCTTGCTGGTGGGGTGCGTCACGGTCGTTGTAGCCTATGTTTTTTCCTCCCGTTTGGCCGAATCGCTGTCGCGTCCGTTGATCCGCCTGAGCAGTGCCTCCGAAGAGATCGCTGAGGGAAAATTCGGACAGAAGGTTGAACCGGCCGGTGTCGGCGAGATACGCACCTTGATCAACAGTTTCAATCGCATGTCGGAACGCCTGGAGTTCACCACCACCCGTCTGGTCCAGACGGAACGAGTTGCGGCCTGGCGCAGCGTGGCAAGGCGATTCGCCCATGAACTGAAGAACCCCCTGCAACCGATCATGATCTCGCTGCACCGTCTGGAGAAACTGCTGAAAGACTCCGATCATTATTCCGAGGCTGCAGAACCGTTGCGAGCGGCCACGGAAGAGTTAAGACACCTCGTCGATTTGGCCGATCGTTTTTCTCACCTGGCCAAACTCCCACCGCCCAAGTTGGAGACGGTCGATCTCACGGATCTCCTGCAATCGATCGCTGCTCTCTATCGTGATCGCATGGATAGCTATCGCTTTGACATCGAACTACCGGACCACACCGTAACAGCCAAACTGGACGTTACTTATTTTCGAGAGGCCTTGCACAATTTGTTACAAAACGCCGCCGATGCTTCATCCCAGGGTGACCTGGTTCGCCTGGCTCTGATCGCAAGTGAGGACCGAATCGACATCATCGTGGAGGATCATGGTACCGGCATGTCGTCGGAGACGATTTCTTCGGCCAGAATACCGTACTTCACCACCAAGAAAAAAGGAAAGGGCTTGGGACTGGCAATCGTAGAGAAAGTCGTAACTGAAAGTGGCGGCCGGCTCACTAT
>DAOVOW010000436.1 GCA_030629485.1 bacterium | reverse complement strand
GGCCTTCACTGCTTCTGTAACGCCAATCAGATACTATCAGGAACTTGATCGTCCGCGCGGTACTACTCGTTCTGCTTACCGTGTGAGGTTTCATTCCGACACTTGGCGAGTTCGTGCAATAGATCGAAATCCCCGGCAATGAGAGCAGACTTCTTACTCCGAGACCAGCCTTTGATCCTGCGCTCTGCAGCAACTGCTTCTTCTGCTTCTGCAAACTCCTGACAGAATACCAAGTGGACTGGTCGACGCGACGCTGTGTATCCTCCAAACGAGCCTTGTTCGTGCTGTGCAAGCCTCATTTCCAAATCGCTTGTGCTCCCCGCGTAGTAGCTACCGTCGGCGCAGTGAAGTATGTACACGCAGTATGCCATATCTATCCGTTTTAGATTCTCGCCAGACCTACCTAAGCGTCATGCTGAGCGGAGTCGAAGTATGACGCTTTTCCTTCGACAAGTACGCCGCCCTTCGACTCCGCTCAGGGTGACGTTGGGGAGCGCTCAGGGTGACACTATCCCACCACCTTCAACCGCGCGTACTTGGCCATGATCTTCTTGAGGCCGATGCCGGTAAACATGATCTCCAACTGCAAGGACTCACCATAGCCTTCAGCGCGGATGATCTTCCCGCGCCCGAAAGTCGGGTGCTGCACTATGCGACCGGGACGCAAGCCCTCGTTGTCATTGTCCCATTCATAATGAACGCCCGCCGGCGCCGGCTGGTCGGTAGAGGAAGTACCGAACAGTGATCGCGACTGTGCTGCCGGACGATGGAGCGGTTGCCGTTGTCGCAGATCAATGACATCCACGAGTTCAGGAGGTATCTCTTTCAGGAACCGTGACGGAATAGACGTTGTCTGACCAAAGCGAAAGCGGCTGCTGGCTGTGGAAAGGCAGAGCCGCTTGCGAGTACGGGTGGCGCCGACGTAGAACAGGCGACGTTCTTCCTCCAGTTCCATCGGGTCATCGATGGCGCGTTGCAAAGGAAAGAGTCCTTCCTCGAGTCCTACGAGATACACGGTGTCATATTCGAGGCCCTTGGCCGCGTGCAAAGTCATCAGCGTTACTTTGTCTTCGGTTTCGTTGTATTCGTCGAGATCGGTGTAGAGCGAAATAGTCGCAAGATATTCGGCCAGCCCGGCGGCGCCGTTGGCTCGGGCGAAAGCCGCAGCTCCCTCGATGAACGCCTCGATATTCTCCACGCGGGTTTGCCCAACCGTTTTGTCTTCCTCGAGCAGTTCCGGAATCAGATTCAGGTCGTCCACCAACTCCTGAGTCAGAAAATCAACCGGCACCTCCTGAAACTTCCGACGGTGCTTCTCGATCAGATCAACGAACGGTTTGAGACGTTTTCCCACGGCCGACAACTCCGCGAAGACATGTGCCTCCGCGGCGACTTGAAAGTAGGGTCGGTTTTCTCGCCGGGCCAGTTCAGCGATAACGCTGATAGACTTCGCGCCAATCCCTCGCTTCGGGTAGTTGACGATGCGTTGGAAGGAGATGTCATCGTAGGGGTTGGCGATCAGTTTGAGATAGGCCAGAAGGTCCTTGATTTCCTTCCGCTGATAGAAGGCGATACCACCCACAATCTGATAGGGCAGGCTCCGTCGGCGCAACTGTTCCTCGAACGGACGGGACTGGGCGTTGGTGCGGTAGAGCACAGCCATCTTGCTCAACGGTGTGTCCGCCCGGCTCTGCTCGATGGAGTCGACGATGCTGACCGCCTCGGTCTCAGCGTTGTCGACTTGCCACAGCTTTAGCTTCTCGCCAACCTGGCCGGTAGTGCGGAGGGTCTTACCCTTACGCGCTTCGTTGTGGGCGATCACGGCGGAGGCGGCATCCAGGATGTTCCGGGTCGATCGGTAGTTCTGTTCCAGCTTGATGATCCGGGCACCGGGATAGTCTTTCTCGAAATCCAGAATGTTGCGAATATCGGCGCCGCGCCAACCGTAGATGGATTGATCTTCATCACCCACAACGCAGATGTTGTTGTGGTCGCCGACGATGTGCTTCAGCATCAGATACTGTACGTGATTGGTGTCCTGATATTCATCGACCATGACATACCTGAAGCGCCGGCGGTAGCGCTCGCCGACCGTCTGGTTGTCTCTCAGCAGCAGCACGGTGTTGAAAAGGAGATCGTCGAAGTCCATGCCGTTGCATTCTCGGAGGCGTTGCTGATAGCGAAGGTAGATCTTAGCCGTAGCTTCCTCGAAATATCCGGAGGCCGTCGTCGCGAATGAATCGGCTGAGATCAGTTGGTTCTTGGCGTTGGAGATTTTTCTCAGTTGAGGCTTGGGTGCAAACTGGCTGGTACTCAAGCCGAGTTCGGTGATGCAGTTCTTGACCAGGCTGGTGGAGTCGATGGTGTCGAAGATGGTGAACGAGTCCTGATAGCCGAGTTCGCCTGCCTCGCGGCGCAACAGTCGGGCACAAAAGGAATGAAAGGTTGAGACGTTCAGTTGTTCGATGGAATCACCCAGCAGCGACGCCACCCTATCCTGCATCTCGCCGGCTGCCTTGTT
>DAOVOW010000358.1 GCA_030629485.1 bacterium | reverse complement strand
ACAGTCATACGTTTTGCTGCCTTTTTTGCGTTAAAGGCAGGCGTTTTCTTTTAGCAATGTCATGTTAATGATAGTCATTTCCTCAACAATCTCAAGAAGTTTCTTGTAGTTTTTCGAGTATTCCCTGGCTTTAGCTTCCCTCTTTTTTCCAAGGTAGATCAGCCGTGTCTTCTTATTTTTATTGAGCGAGAAGTACGGCTGCTTGTTTTGAGTTCCTATGATTGTCACGCTGCCGCGCATCACCGGTCCTAATTTTCCGAGTTGATTTTGAAGTGTCCCGACCCGCCGTTTAAGTTTTGTAATTTCTTTTCGAGGCTTGGAAAGCCAAACTGGATGCGCATTTCTTCTCGACGAACAAGGATTACACGTACATTCGTGAATCCGACGGCACCATTATCACGTCCAACAAGGTCGGCATAGAGCTAGATGCCACCCTGGCCACCACCGTTATTCCGGGCCTCCATCTGCAGGGCGGCGCGTCCGTCCTACTGGCCGACGACGACTTCACCGAAGCTGTTAGCGGTCAAAGGGGCACCGATCCCGGCCTGTGGTTCTATACAATGATGACCATCGATTTTTAGTTTAGACGACAACTGTTTCAAGACCGCCCTTCGAGGGGCGGTCTTTTTTTGTATCATAGGCCAAAATGAACTTGATTTGACTTTAGCCAAGGCGTGTTGTCATGCCACTATCATTGATGGATTCACCTGATGTACAGTAGTGGCGGTCGGCATCAGAGGCAGAAAGAGATACAGAGGATGTGAAGATACGGTCAGGCGATTCTACCTGACGACGTTATTCATTGCCACGAGTACACACTTCCGAATTCCCTCCCACAGGGAACTTGCCGGTGGGCGCCGGGCACCGCCAGCTGTGACAACCTCAGGGTTACGTGGGTAACCTACTTGGTAGTCTATGTCTTCACAAACATGGTTGTCCGGTCTCGTCCAAGTCTGGGGTGGCCGATAATCGTAAATCCGGCCTGCAGCGCGGCGGCCTCGGTGGCTTCATACTCGTCAACCGAGGTGTGGCCCCTGGGCTCGGCAACAAAGAACCTCCCCCCCGGTTTCAGTACCGCGTGGATTTCGGTCATGAGTCCGGGGACGTTCGGAACCTCGTGCACCACATAGAAGGCAAGAGCAAAGTCAACCTGCCCGACGAGATCACTGATTCCAAGACTGTGCTCACTGCAAACGCGCGGGTCGATTCGCTCCGACAACCCGGCTCGAGCCGCCCGCCGCTTCAGGGACTCGATCATTCCGGATTGAAGATCGACGCAGACAACTTGTCCGTTCGATCCAACCAGTCTGGTCGCCGCGAAGCTGAAAAAACCCATGGCACAGCCGACATCCAGAACCGTCATGCCCGGCTCGATGTAGTCTCCCAGGATTTTCCGGGGATTCTGCAAAAGACGTCTCAAAGGACTTGCCATAATGTAACCGACCCACATAGGACAGACTCTGCCGGCCATACCAGTTCCTCCATTTCACATTTCAGATTCTAAATGATACAACAATGTCTAAATCATGTCACCACCGAAATGGTTCGGCCTAAGAGTACGCAGAAAACCACCCAGTTCCAGCAGGCCGTAAATGTTTCTGTCATTGACAAACAGCCTCGTTCTACTCCAGTTCCGCCGCCTCCTGGACTCCCCAACTAATTTCTCCATCATCTGTGACAGTGAAGGACAGCAGCATTCTCCCTTGTGTGTTGCCGTGCTCAAAGAAAGCCAGCACCCGATCCGGACCAAGGACACAGATACCCTCCCGCGTGAGAACAGGCGCCTCGCCCTCCCCGGCGGAATCCAGCAAGATCAACTCCGGATGATTGATCAGGTCGTTGGCGATATCGGCGTACGGGTCCCATAACCCTTTTTGCTGTAAAGATTCGATCTCAGCGACTGTCAAGGTCGGTTCCAATTGCAGCGCGTAGGCTGACGAATCCGCTTTTCGGAACCGGAAATTCGAGGCATCTTCTTCAAGAGCCTGGCGACGGAACTCCACAGAACGCAGCCGGTCCAATGTTTGAACGTACAAATCGCGATAGTGGATAGTGGTCACCGTCAATCCGATGATCAACACACCGGCGACGACCGTAATTATCGAGCCCCAAAGGCTGGTTTTGCTCTTAACATCTTCACCGGAACTATCACTCACCTCGGTATCTCCTTTGTGCGGGGCATGGTTTGTAGTGTCTATTATACTTTCCGGCCCTGCGTACGTGCAAACAAATTCCAGGCAAGTGTTGAGATAATCGGGTTGCTTTCGGTTGCAGCACCGCAATAGTTTTGATCCACTTTTGGAACTTGCCGTTGACAGATCGCTTCCGGGCTGGTATAATGGCGGACATTGTTGATCAACAGTGAACAAACTTATAGGAGTGTTGCCTAAATGCGAAAACTATTCTTCTGTTTGATGCTTGGCCTGGTGGTGATCCTGGCCGGCTGTGACAAAGATGAAGAGACATCCAGCGATGTCAACAACGGTAACGGGGACATGGTTGACCCGATGAGCTCGATTACGCTCGACCACGTGAACGGTTCCCCGGCCGATGGTCAGATTACGGCCGGCGGCGATGTAGTCTTCCATCTTCGTCTGAAAAACGCTGCGGCCATCAAAGCCAAGGGAATCACCAACGGGTTCAAAATCTACTCACCCGACGGCGCCACCTGGACCAACACGGTCGGCGATACGACCGGCACCCTCGGCAAGGCCGATTTCGACCTGATTATGTCCATCATGCCGTTTGGTATCACCGGATCGGGCGCCGATACTATCGGTTTCGGGGGCGCTGTGATGACAGGTCCCGGACTAGCCCCCGGGTTCGACGACATTGCGTACACGATCACGATCGGCCCGATTAATACAGTGGGCATGAACGTATGTGTGGATTCGGCGTACTACCCACCGTCAGGAACCTGGATGTGGGCCTATGGTGAAGGCAGTTTTCCACCCACCTGGGACGGCCCGCACTGCTTCACGGTGGTGGAGTAAGCAACAGGCGGGTTCCATATTGGGTTTCGGTCGTGGTGTCGGGCGACCCCGCCCGACGCCTGCCTTCACACGTGATGGCCGTCAGGGGAGTCGACTGACGGCGCCTAATAACACAACTCACTCGACCGAAGTGTAGGCAGGCTAAGCCTGGAACATGCGGCTGCCGCGCTGGGTCAAAGGCTCGCCTTTGGCGCACAGCGGGCATTCGTCGGTTGCCCAGTCGTTGGCCGCCACCGAGGCCAAAGCGGTGAACGGGTAGTCAAACGTTACCTTGCCGTT
>DAOVOW010000166.1 GCA_030629485.1 bacterium | reverse complement strand
TCGGTCAGATACTTTTCCAGGCCTCCACTGTAGAATTCCAGCTTGCCGAAGCGCAACTCCCAAATCTCTGTGGCCGCCGCCGCCAGGAACGAACGATCGTGCGACACGACTATGAAGCTGCGCTCGGTCGCTTGCAGGTACTCTTCCAGCCAGCGGGTGGATTCGATATCGAGATGGTTGGTCGGCTCATCGAGAAGCATCAAACTCCCCTTTCCCGCCAGCGCCCGCGCCAACCCGGCCCGGTTGCGCTCACCGCCGGAAAAGTATTTGATCAGGTCACTGTGCCGCCCCTGTTCAAAGCCCAGTCCGTGCAGAATGGTCTCGACATCGTGTTCGAAACTGAACCCGCCCTCCTGCTCGAACTTTTGCTGCAAGTCACCCAGTTGATTCAAGCGTTCGATATCTTCCGGCTGATGTTGCAGGTGATGTTCCAATGCCGCGATCTCAGTGTGCATCGCGGCCAGTTCGTCACGCGCCGAAGCGACATACTCGAAAAGCGTTTTCTCAGCGTATGCGATGAGGTCCTGTTCGATGTAATCGATGCGACACTGTCTGGAACGATGGACAGCCCCCCGGTCGAGTTCCATCCGTCCGGCAATGATCTCAAACAGCGTGGTCTTGCCGCACCCGTTCTTGCCCACAAGGCCGATACGGTGGCCGGCTTTGATAGTGAAGGAGACGTCGTCGAGAATTACCTGATCGCTGAACTTGCGGGAGATTCTCTCTGCCGCCACCAGTGTCATGGTGACTCCTCGGAACTGGTGCCGCGGGCCAGAAGCATTTCGATCAGTAACAGGATGGCCGCAGCCCACAGAAAAAGCGACCAGAGTTCTTTGCCGAAACGCAGTTCGGAGATTACTGTCATCAGGTTGACACTCGTCTCGAGAAGATGGTACTCGACAGCGCCGAGCGCGGAAACCATCTGATCAACATCGACCACCGCCAGATCGGCTTCATTGGGACTCAGGCTAATGGCAAAGCGATCGACTTCCTGTCCAAGATAGGTCGTGCGGTAGATACCCGGCTGGTCCGCCGCGTCGGGGCGATACAGAAGGCGATCACCTTCCTCCTCGGGCGGTACACTGTAGATACTGCTGTCGGGGGTATGCAACTGCAGCGGTGAACGAAGCGAACCTCGTATGTTTACACTGCGGGTGATGTTCTGACCGACGAAAAGGTCGAGATCGACACTGCTCAGGTCGGACGCCAGGTACTCAGCCACCCGTGAAACGAAAGGCACAAAGAAAGCATGGCCGGTGAGGTCGGAGTATTCAGGCGACATCGGCCCGGTGAAAGTCAGGACGCGACCGCGTCCGTAACGACGCTCGACCAGCGCCGGTCGGTCGCCGGAGAAACGCATCAGCACCCGGCTATCCGACAACAGACTCAACCGGGGCAGAGTGTAGAACTTCACCTGGGGAGGTTTTCCGTCTTCAAAATCAAAGACGGAGAAAATCGGATGTTCCAGATCGACGGAACTGAACGTGTAGTAGCCGGCCCTGCTGACCGATATCTTGATCGGTTCTTCGATAACCACGCCGGTCGTGACGGACCATTGACGATTGAACGTATCGGTGTCGGTCTCTGAACCGTAGATCACGAACAGAGCCTTGCCCCGATCGACGAATGACCACAAGCGCTCGACATAAGTGTCGCTCAGTGCGCCGATACCGGCAAGTATGACTACATCGTAGTCCCGAAAGTTCACACCGGAGAGTTGCTCAGGGTCAGCTTCCTTGACCGACCAGTACTGGTTGACACTCGGCGCCGGGATCAGCGCCAACGACACGAAGCGCGAGGTATGGTCGCCGCGGATAATAAGGACGTTGAAACGATCGGGAATATGCAGACTGAAGTAGAAACGATTGTCGGCGGCAAAGCGGTCATCGGAGAGTTCTATCCATCCGGAATGAAACCCGGTGTGGGATACGGATCGGGTGAAGCGCACGGCTGTCTCCCCACCGGCGGCTACGCGCACGTCGGTTTGCGCCACCCGGTTGCCGTCAAGAAAGAGCGAGGCGATCAGGTCGTCTCGATCGGTCGCGCCGTAGTTCTTAACGGTAGCCGTCAGGTCAAAATCATGCCCCGGCATCAGCAACTGACCACCGAAGTCGATGCCGGTGATGCCGCAGTTGTCGATTTCCTCCAGCGGCAGTTCCACCAGGCAGATGCGGGCGTCACTTTCGGCAAGAACCATCCGATCCGGCAGGTTGCGGCGCTGGCGGTCGGTAACCAGGTAGATTTCCCGGTTAAGATTGTCGGAGCGCTCGAGAAGGGTCAGTGCCTTGTCCAAACCACTCTGCAAATCAGCCGAGGACGAACCAGGACGCAGCCTGCTCAAAAGGTCGCCGACCGTCGCTGCCGAAGCAAAACTGACGGCTTCATCACCCCCAGCCGTCGCATCCAAAGGCAATAGGGCCACCTGGTCGGCCTCGCCGAACGTGGCAAGCAACTGCTCGGTGCGCTTGCGGGCCAGTTCGAACAGGTCACCATCGGCCAGGTATCGATTCATCGACGCCGAGTTGTCAAACAGAACCACCGCCGACACCGCCGCGTGTGAGCCGAGACCACCCTCTTTCACGGTTGGACGGGCAAAGGCCAGGACCACCGCCAGGATAATCAGCATCCTGAGAATCAACAGCAACAACTGACGTATCTTGAGTCGGCGCACCTGACGTCGCTGCATCGCCTTCAGGTGCTTGAGCGAAGAGAACTCGATTATCTTCACCCGCCGCCTGGAGAACAGGTGGATAATCAGCGGTATCAAAGTGGCCGCGGCGGCTATGAGAACAGTCGAGTTAAGGAAGTTGAACATCGTGCAGCGCTATTGAGTGTACGGTGTCTGGAGGTATCTTTGCGCCTCGCGCTGGTGGTAGTCAGCCGACGACAAGGCCAGGACATCAGAATAATGAGCCACGGCTGCCTGGCGCTCGTTGGTCACATCGGCCAGCTTCCCCAGCCAGAGATGCATCATCCCGAGATAGAACGGTCGCGTCTCAAGAAACAGGGCGCCTTCAAGGTATCCGCGTGCCTCGCGGTACCGGCTCATACCCAGGTAGCTCATGCCCAGCCATAGATGGACGGACGGCGATGGCGTGCCGGACTGAAGCGACATTTCAAGTCCTCGAATGGCCTGGGCGTAGTACTGCGCGGCCAACCCACGATCTTTCTCGTCGGCAGAACGGCGCAGGATATCGGCCAGCATAACCATGGCGCCGGCGTGGGGCCCACCTTTGGAGGGATGGTTGATGATTTGAGTCAGATGTTCCGCGGCCGTTTCTTCATCACCCCTGTGGAGATAATTCATGGCGAGGTTGAAGCGTATACTTTGACTGGTGGAGTCCAGACTGAAGGCTGTCGAGATATCCTTGTAGGCTTCATCGTACAAACCGTTCATCATCCGGTAAGTACCCAGAGTCATCCAGTACGAGGCAGAACTGCTTTCCAGTTGCACCAATGCCTGCTGCGCGTCGGTGGCGCTGTAATAATCACCGTTGAATAAGTAAGCTCTCTTGAGCAGCGACAGATGCCTGACCGAGTCCTGATGCGTCTTTGATAATTCCACCGCCGTCCGGCTGTAGCGCAGCATCAACTTGTAGTTGAACATGGCCTCGGCCAGTTCCGCATAGAAGACCAGACCGTTCATATCAATGACACTGGTGTCGACATAGCTCCGCCAGCCTTGTTCCAGTTCATCGATAGAGCGACCGTACTGCTGCTCAATCTTGTCCTGCAGATTCAGGTCATCCGCCGCCACGTACAGCTTCTTGAACTCCGTCCAGCCAAACTCGTTGACCAGATACATCACGAAAGTAGCGGCGGTGCGATCGGCCAGATACGGATCGGCCGTATAGTATCGATAGGTATCCAGAAACTCCACCAGCGGAGTGGCCTCGCCGTCGGACATGATCTCCTTCATGTCATAGAGCGCAAACGACATGTAGTTGGCCAGTCCCTCCGAAAGAAAGGGAGGCGCGTAACCATAGTTGCGCAGCACCGCTGTGTGCGCCAACAGAAACGGATCGGCGGTGTTAAGCGCTTTAGTGAAGACAGCATGAGCCGTAGCTCTGGTGGGATCGACCGCCATGCCGAAGCGTTTGTCCCAGATAACCGACGGTAGGTAGCAGGGGCACAGGTATACATCGTACTTGCCGGGGAGGGTGAAGTTGTAGAGCGTTTGGATGCGGCGGTAATGCTCTTCCATGATCCCGCGCACGGTGCCCCAGTAGTAATCGCCAAGAGAATTGGGCACATAATTTATATCGAGGTGGGCCGATGGATCCTTCGTAAAGGTCCCGGTGCGACGGTGGCTGAAGGAACACATCGAGGTATCGATTTGGACCATTCGCAGCGGCGTGAATTCAAACGTGTATCGTGATGTACCTTTGCCCTGGATATCCCCGATGCGCGCCGGCAGGCCGTACTCGACCCGAAAACTTCGCGAGTAGGTGTTGGCTCTGGGACCAAGAGTAATAATGTGTACCGTGAACTCGCACCCGCTGCTGTCAGCCGCCCTGAGGTCGATATCAACCGAGAACGTTAACAGGAACCCGGACGCCGGTATACCTACTACGAAGGCACTGGTGTCGGCAAACAGCTGGTGTTCGTGCGAGGAATCCGGGGCAGTCTGGTAAATAATGATGGCGCCGTCGATACCATCCTCGGACCAGGTCGGCGAGCCGGTCAGTAGTACGATGAAAAGAAGTGGTAAGAGTTTTTTCATTATTCATTATACCTTAGCAGGCGACAAAAGCCGATCAGGGATCGGCCGTTTCGATCTTATTCCTCGGCCGGCGCCAAACAACCGTCCTTAAGGATCGGCAGAACCGGCATGGTATCACAAGCGGCGGCGGCCGTAACGTCGCTCTCGAATCCCAGTCGGCTCAAGAACCGGGCGTGCTCACCCTGAGCGATGGTCTGCCGCAGAGCCGTCTTGTTACTCCGATACAAAAGCAAAGCCAGCGATCCGGCATCATTGAAGGTCAGTTTGATTTCGTTCTTCGTCGCCAAAAGATGCATGAGCATGCCGCCGCAGATAGTGTCCTCGATCGAAAACTGACCGGTCCTTCCGGCACAGGTGATCACCAGGTCGCGGCCTTCCTCGGCGGTTCTTGCGGCCACCTTGGAGATATTAGTCAGACTGCATGACAGCGTCAGGGCGGCGTTGGTCGCTTCCATGAAGGCCGCGGTACCGTTGCTGGTGGTCATGACTACGAACTTGCCGCCGACAACATCGCTGGTGAACTCCGCCGGCGAGTTACCCAACTGGAAGTTCTCGATCTTGATTCCGTTCCGCTCCCCTGCAAGGATAGCCATCTGGGGGCCTATTCTTGTCCACATGTCGGCGGCCTCACCGGGGCCGGGGGTCGGTATGACTCCTCGAGCGCCCGCCACCAGAGCGGCGCTGACGCAGGTCGTGCAACGAAGAACATCAATCACCACCACCGTCTTGTCGTTGATTTCGTCGC
>DAOVOW010000248.1 GCA_030629485.1 bacterium | reverse complement strand
GCGCCCAGAGCCGAGAAGCGCGAATGCTTGGAGTTGGCCGCACGACTTTATATGCAGGCCGGTGATCTCATTGCCTGCGAACGTTGCGCCTATCAGGCCGCCGTCACGCTGAACAAGAACCACGACAACGAGACTGCCCTCAACCTCTTGAACAGCGTCGTCAGCTACGCTGAAATGATCGGAAGGGCCTTCGATGTTCGCCAACTGCTGATGATCCAGGGCGACATACTCAAAGAGACCGGCGCGACCGAGGCGGCTATGGTCACCTACAACGTCATCATTGAGCAGTATCATGATCGTCCGGCCGACAAACTCCTGGCCGAAACATACAAGGACCTCGGCGATCTGTATAAGATGATGCAGGACCACCTCGCCGGTCTGGCGGCGTTGGAAAGTGCTCAACGCATCTACGGCGAGCTCGGAGACGAGTTGGAGCTTTCACATACCCTCAATAACCTCGGCAACATCCACTGGGTTGGATCGGACTACCCGGCGGCTTTGAGAAGTTACCGCCGGGCGCTGAGGATTCAGCGACGACTCGGGTCCATGGACGATGTCGCCTCTACTTTGAGCAACATCGGCTCGACCTTCGCCATCTTGGGGAATCTGCAACGGACGGTGCGTCTGTATCGTCTGTCGATCGATATCTGTCGAGAGGTCGCTAACCAACTTGAAGAAGCTCGCATTCTCAATAATCTCGGCTACGCCCATCATCTGCGCGGCGATTCGTCCGAAGCCGTTGAGTGCCTCGAGCGCTCACTTGTAATCAACCGTCGCCTCGGGACACAGAAAGAGATTCTTTACAACCTGGAGAATCTGACAGCCATCACGGCTTCTACCGGACAGTTGAAACGATCAATCCAGTACCTCACGGAAGGCACGGCGCTGGCGATTGAGTTGGATGATCGCCCCCACTTGGCAGCGTTCAAGGCCGGCATGGCAAAAACTCTCAAACGACTGGGGCGGTTCAGTGAAGCTGAAGCGCTTTATCGTGAAGCAGCCGTTGCCTACGACGAAGTAGAAGATCATCTGGGACGTGCTCAATTGGAAATAAGTTTGGCCGATCTGCGCCGCCGAATCGGTGACAGCGACGACGCCATGCGTGTTGCGGTAGCAACCATGCAGCGGCGAGCGGCGGTCAAAGAGAAAACGACGGAGTTGGAAGCACTACTGGTGATTACCAGAATATCCGATGATTCTCAATATCTCCAGCGAGCCCGTGCTTTAGCCGCTGAACTGAAGCTGGAACGCGAAAAACTTTTGATTGAGTTCAATGCTTTGGGCCGAGCATTGCGTTGTGAAGTCCAGGCAGTAAACCCGGATCAGTACGTCGATATCCTGGTCGACCTGGACAAAATGCCGGACGAAATCGAGACGCCTTCGCTATGTAACCTGGCGGGAGAACTGATGATCAACCTCGGGCGGTTTGAGGCAGCCGAACGATACTTGCAACGATCCCAGAGAGTCGCGGGTGCGGCTGGGCTACTCCCGGAGATGGTCGACGTCTATACACAGTTTGGACGGATGCACGCTGAACGCGGAGCCTATGAGCGGGCATATTCATGCTTCAGGGATGCACTCGACGCCGCCAAGAAGATAGCCGACAATATTGATGACCCGAAAGATCGGGAGAGGTACCAGAATCGGCGCACAATCTTGTACCTCGTCTACGAGATAACGAGATTAGCGCAGGCACTCGCACAGAAAAAAAGGCAGGTGCCTGAAACACCTGCCTCCAGTCTTTGAAAACAAAGAAGGCCTGAAGCCTTACTGACCACCCAGACTGAATGCCGGAGCGATGCGGGCTTCCAAGACCTCGACTGTGAGTTTGTAATCTTTCATTAACTCACCTCCTTGCTATCCTATGGTTTACCCTGGAGCAAGTGTCTCCACGACACTCCAACCATCAACGTACCGGACTCCAGAGCCCAGTCAAGTATAGGTGACAGGACGAGATTTGTCAAGCGCAATGTGGACTTCAGCCCCCTCTAAATCGTGATTTTGTCGTTGTAATCCCTTTATATCTCCTCAAAATCGGAAAACGTTTCCGCAAGGAGAACGAAATTACCACCAGGACCAGAACTCGACCCGCACGTTGGACGCGATCTTGCGGACTATTTTTCTAATTAGTGATGATCGTCCACATTCGATTTTAGCGTAACCGGTCATCCCATTTCGGAGTTGTCCGTCAGCATTGTCGACAACCACGGACACGGTAAAGATCGCATCGTTGTCAACAACCTCGGCACTCAGCGGTATATGAGCGACCTTACCATAGAAAACTTCGCTTGGATAAGAGCGTACTTTCAACTGCACATTTTGACCCAGTTCGACCAGCCCGACATCGAAATCAGAGACCGGCACCAGTATCTCGACCTTATGGTCGTCCACGATTGAGAGTATCTCATCGTCGGCCTGACCGATATCTACCCGACCGAACATCGGCGCTCTGATGGTTTGCGCTGCTTGCTGGGACCTCAGGAACCCCAACTTCGCCATTTGTCTATCAACCTCAGCCTGGAGGACTGCTACCTCCTCCGGTTTCGGCGGAGACCGTAACAACTGGAGGGACGCGTCTTTATTTACCAACTCCGCCTTGGCTATGGCCACGTCGGCTCGTTTCGTCTCCAGTTCTTCGTGGGTGATTAGATTCTTAGACGCCAGTTCTTCAATCCGCTGGAGGTCACGGTCACGCTGCTGATAGTTGGTTCTCGCAGCTGTCACCTGCGCCTCCGCCTCAGCGACGGCTTCCTTCTTGGGTGGAGCCATAGAGAGCGCCAATTCACTCTCTACCTTTTCAAGCACCGATGTCTCGGCTGCAATCTCATTGGCTACCTGATTGGAAGCGAGCAGAGCCACCGAGTCGCCGACCTTCACCTCCTGACCGTCCTTCACGAGGCGCACCAATTTCAGAGCGGCCAGGTCGGTTGAGGTCATCTGGAGGAAACTGGTTTTGCGGTCGGCGTTGGCGCCGCGTTGCCGGTATTCCGTTTCCAACTGGCCATGTTTGTTCAACCGCAGGGTACACTCAGCGATTGGCCGGATGGTAACTTCGCCGGTGACCCGTTTTGGGAACGGGAGGGCAACCATCACGACGATTATTATCACCGCGAGAGCAATGTGTACAGCAAGTCGCAGCGGACTTCTCAAAAGGGTCTTCATGAATCTGATATGTCTGACAACTCCTCGACTCAGTCCTACAATGCTTGACCTCAAAGTAAGAAACAGGAAAGCAATCAACAACAATAATCCAAGCCCCCCGGCGATACCCATCAGGAACTCGGCTACCACCGACAACACCCACGCCAGCAGGACTCCGGTATAGAGCACAGCACAGACGGAGTAGACCAGGAAAATCCTTCGCTGACGATCTGATACCTCGATTGGGTCCACGGGCCAGCCGAGAAGTCGGCGCTTGAGTACGTTGCCCAGGTAGCCGAATGACTTGCGGCGCAGGTTGGGAATGTCCACCCAGTCCGACAGCAGGTAATACCCGTCCAGTTTTATCAGGGGATTCAGGTTCACCAGAAGCGTAACCCAACTGATGATCACGATGATGTGAGCCAGATCATTGGGACCGCTGCCAAGCACTGTGATCCGCCATATTATCGTCGCGACGGCCATGAGTACCAGTTGAAAGTAGGGTCCGGCCGCGGTGACAGCCAGGCGGTGGCGCTTTTTCTTAAACAGCCAGGCATCCGATAGATCGCAATAGAAGGCCGGCTGGAAGTACAGCAGCAAGAAACCCATCTCGCGCACCTCTCCCCCGTGGTAACGACAGATAACGGCGTGGGCGAATTCGTGCACTATGAAGAAAATGAAAATCGCCGTGATCACCACCAGGATTGAACTGAGGTTGAAGATGCTGTGCAAGCTGACCGAAAACTGTTCGGCGTTGGCTAAGAGGATCCACATCCCCAGCACAATCAACAGAGCCTGCAAGGCAAAACCGTAAAGATTGTGGAACGGACGGTAGATCGATGTCAGCCGATCCAGAAACTTGCCCGGATCGAACGCCTTGAACTTGACGAACAGCAACCTCGAGAACAGCGAACCATGCTTGTCTACCAGGTAGCTCTTGCGTGACACGGCTTGTTCGGCTCGCGCATTGTCGAGAAAGTAGAGCTTCTCCAGGGCCTGCACGAACTGCAGAACGTTTTCCTCGCTGATGTTCAACTCGAATTTGCGACGGAAACGATCGGCGACTTGAGCATACGAGGTCACTCCGTCGAGTTGACTGATCAGCCAGTACTCCGGCTCGCGCAGGCGGAAGTATGTCCCCTTGATGGGGTCCTTGATATTGTAAACTGTCTCGCCTTCTATGACCGTGGGCGAGACAACCAGATCATCGCGCAGTTTGGCGTAGTT
>DAOVOW010000350.1 GCA_030629485.1 bacterium | reverse complement strand
GCCGGGCTGGTCAGGTGGTATTGCGGCATGTTGTTTTCATAGTCGCCGTTTAGGTTGTATACGAAGACGTTAGGTCCGACGCAGCCGGAGCTTGGGTCGGGGCCGCCATACTCACCACCGTTGCCGGTCGGAACGCCTCGCGCCCACAAACCGCCTGAAATCGACCAGCCCTTGTCGATTTCAAAGTCGTCCTGGAAAACGGTGATAATGCCGGTGGCTGCCATGACTGTGTTGGGGTTGGCCGGGCTGGGATTATAGAAAGTCCCGTTGGCGACTTCCTCAGCGCTGACATAGAAGCTCAACACCTCGCCGCAGTTGATTGGCGGCAGAGTGGCTTCGTAGTGGTTATCGAATAGTTCGGTCATCGCCACCGTGTTGAACATACTGCCGTTGATAGAGTAGTGCAACTCGCCGGTGCCGGGCACCGGGACGCCGTCACCAACACCGTAGACTTCCACCTCAAACGTGGTCGACTCGCCCGGCAGGACTGTTTCCGGAATGCCGTTGGGATAGTTGAAGGCAACTGCGGTCACGCCGCTGATGGGGACAGTCGGATCGCCAAACAGGTTCAACTCATAGTAGCACCACCGCATGCAGGCGTCGCCGATGCGATAGAGGTTATCTTCCTTGGAATCGTGATTGGCCTTCCCGATTTCCGGTTTGCCTTCGGCCGTGTTGAACACAGCATCAAAGAACTCACGGTTAAAACGCTGCGAAGGACCATCGGTGCTGGAATATGCGCCGAATCCGTAACGGGCGTTCATGATAACTGCAAATGCGCCGTAGTCCATCTTGATATTGGTTGCTTCCGCCCAGCAGTCCAGACCGTCGAGATGCCCGGCCAGACATGTCTGGGAATAGATGAAGCAAAGGTCGGTGTTGGTCCATGCGCTGAGCACCTGGCTATTGGTAAACTTCATGGCATACTGCTCGGAGCCGTGACCGAGGTGGTTCAGGATGTGTACGCCGTTGTTAACGCGCGTGGACAACTCGGAACGCGGCCAGTCGTTGCCGGACCAGTCGCGGTCGTACAGACGGTCGATGCTGTATTGATCGGAAGGGATGCCCACCGTGGTGTAACCATGGGTGCTGGCGCCGTCAATCAGTTCATCCAGAGTCTCGGCGGCGTACTCCGACGGTCCGCCAAAACCGAGATGCTCACCGACCATTTGGACATTCTGCGGCGTCGAGTGCTGTCCGGTCAGGTACCACAAAGTCTTGGTGACAAAGCGATCGACTTCGGTACTGTTCCCTGCCGCCGCGCGGCCGACATAGACCTCCGCTACCAGGTCGACATCGCCACCCCCTTCGCCATCGTTCGGCTCACCCCACCGGCTGTCGCCGTCGTAGTTGTAGGTGCCGTCCAGGCAGGCGAAGTAGATGTCGCCGGGCATATTGTACTCGGTGTAGCCGCCCGAGCTGGTGACTACGTAAAGATCCTTGGCCGGAATGATATCGTCATCAGCGCCGATTATCACATACTGGATGCCGTCGGCGAGATACTTGTCTCTGATGTAATCGCGAACATCGTCGGGGCTGCTGCTGCCGACGTCGTCGGTAGTGTGAATCTCGGTCAGAATGCCGGTCGTGTCGTGGTAGTCCTTCAACGGCTGGAACGATGGAGCCAGGGCGGGCGTGCTGATAATAAGCAGATCGTAACTACGCTCCCCGCGAGACATCGCCATCCAGTAACTGTTGACCGTCTCAGGATTGTCGACCCTTTGCATCACCTCCTGCTCGTCCACCTCCAGTCCGCGCAGAAGCGCTGAGGAGCGACCAACATCTTCGGTATGAACGATCACCTTAAGTTGCGGATAGTAATAAAGCTCGCCGGACAGAGGCAAGTACTGCACCGGCTGTAGTCTCAGCGTGAGGATCTGAAAACCTCGAAATCCGTAGACACCCACCTGCTCGAAATTGCCTTCGGGAAAGGGGAGGTCCGAGGAATAGATCGCTGCGTCCGGCTCCGGATAAACAACCGTGCCCGGAGGCGACGACAGCGGAATCGGCTCCAGGTTCGGCTCGATATTATAGCCGCTGCCGATGAGAACCTTCTCACCGGTCACGATCTCGATGCTCACAACTTCGTGGCCGTACGGAATCAGAATGTCGGCCCCGCGAGCCGGTAGAGCCGGTTGGCCGGTGCGACCGGCATTGGGCGTCCCCGGCATCACGATGCGATCAAAAACTTCTCCACTCAGCCTGACTGTCTCCATAGCAGGCCGTTCGAAATCGTACTCAGTAGTCACCTGGTCCGCGTGGGCACTAAGTGGGCCCATCAGTAGCAGTGCACACACCGCCAGAACACACAAAACTGCGTTACCGATTCGCTGAGTTTCCCTCATCTCTCTGTCCTCGTAATAGTAAATGAATTAGTAATGTCAAAGCCGGTGGACACTGATATCGGTCCTTTGCGATCGCTCGAACGTCTCGGGTGGGTGATGCCGTACAATGGGACTTTACCACTCGCCCTCAACGTGGAGGTAAGACGATAGTATTATCAACGTTCCATTTACTTACAAGATAGGGCGGTTTTTATTATCTGTCAAGGATTTACAGCGACTACGATGGTCGATTATCGCTCGCAATACGGCGAAAACAGAGATTCGGACTGACCCCTAAAGAACCGCCCTATCTTTGACGAAACCATAGATAATAGCGCATTGTGGAACGACGAACGTCCAAAAACATGAATCGAGGTAGATTATGACGAATGGTTTTGTAAAGCTCGCGATACTGATTGTAACGCTAATGGTCATGTCGCTTCCGGTGGCGTTATCGGTCAGGGCGCAAACGGAGGCGCCGGAATACGCCCCGGCGTACGAAACTGAAATGCCGCCGAACCGTGGTTTCATTCCATCGCGCATGGACCTTCGCCACCTGGCCGACTATCCCTCAGCCAAGGTGAGCGCCGATCTCTTGCCGACCAGATGGGACTGGCGCGAGACCGATAAAGTCACCTCGATCAAGAACCAAAGCTCGTGCGGGGCTTGCTATGCGTTTGCCACCGTTGCCGATTTTGAATCAAAGCTGCTGATAGCTGGTGAGGGCACTTACAATCTATCAGAGAACAACATCAAAGAATGCAATATCAGTGGTACCAGTTGCGGGGGCGGCAACTATGAGACAGTCGCCAATTTTCTTTCCAAGTACGGAACGGTGTTGGAGTCGTGCGATCCCTATGTGGCCTGGGATGCGACCTGCAACTCGTCCTGTCCCTATCAAAAGACCCTGCTGGACTGGAGGCGGATCTGTGGCGCCAGCGTGCCCTCCACCACGGTTCTGAAAACTTATATCCAAGCGTACGGGCCCATCTATACCGTATTG
>DAOVOW010000374.1 GCA_030629485.1 bacterium | reverse complement strand
TAACCGGGTTGAAAAAACTCGTGCCCGGTTGTGTTGGGTCTTGATCCCGTTTCAACGGGATTGTGACCCGACACATAACAACTTGTCAGACAAGGGCGGCAGGTTACACAAATCCGCTTTCGTCCGCCGCGGCGGATAAGACCCGCCGCAACTATCTATGGTGACTTTTTCAACAGGCCCGGACGTTCGTCCGAGTTTCATACCTGTGCACGAATACAGCGCGCCGCGTAGCGGCAAAAACACGGCTTGACCGTGTCACTCACTCCCACTCTATCGTGGCGGGCGGTTTGGAGGAAATGTCGTAGGTGACGCGGTTGACCCCTTTGACGTTTCGTATGATGCGATTGGAGATCGTCGCCAGAATATCATAGTCTATCCGTGACCAGTCGGCTGTCATGGCGTCAGTAGAAGTGACGGCGCGCAGCGCTACCACGTTTTCGTAGGTTCGCTCATCCCCCATCACACCGACCGCTTTGACCGGCAGCAGCACCGCGAACGCCTGCCAAATATCATCGTAGATATTGTGCCGATACAACTCCTCAATGAAGATAGCATCGACTTCTCTGAGCAAATCGCAGCGCTCTTTGGTGACCTCACCGAGAATCCGCACCGCGAGTCCCGGACCCGGGAAGGGGTGACGTCTCATGAACTGTTCCGGCAGGTCAAGGATACGTCCGAGCGCACGCACTTCGTCCTTGAACAACTCGCGCAGCGGCTCGATCAGTTTGAGTTTCATGCGCTCCTTGAGCGCGCCGACGTTGTGATGCGACTTGATGGTGGCCGATGGTCCCTTGAATGACACGGATTCGATCACGTCCGGGTAGAGCGTCCCCTGCGCCAGGTAGTCGACCTGTCCGATCTTCTCGGCTTCAGTCTCGAAGACGTCAATAAAAGTGGGGCCGATAACCTTGCGTTTTTTCTCCGGGTCAGTCACACCGGCCAGCCGTTCGAGAAACAATGCTGAAGCGTCCACCGGGTGCAGGTTGATGCCCAGTTGGCTGAGCATGTCGATCACGTCTTGGAACTCATTCTTGCGCAACAGTCCGTTGTCGACAAAAACGGCGTGCAGTTGGTCGCCGATCGCCTTGGACAAGAGCATGGCCGTCACCGTCGAGTCGACGCCGCCGGAAATGCCCAGCAGGACACGCCCATCACCCACAGTTGCCTTGATTCGCGCCACCATGCTCTCGACAAACGACTCCGGCGTCCAGTCACCCTGCAGGCCGCAGATGTCGAACAGGAAGTTCTGCAGGATGTTCTTGCCTTCCTCGGTGTGGTGTACCTCGGGATGAAACTGCAGGCCGTAGATCTTTCTGTCATGATCGGCGATGGCCGCCACCGGCAAACTGTCGGTGGAAGCTATAGTGTTGAAGCCGTCCGGTAGCCGCGTGATCGAATCGCCGTGCGACATCCAGACCTGGCTGCGCTGCGGGATGCCGGAGAAAAGAGCATGACTGTCCGTTACTTCGAGGTGGGCTCGACCGTATTCGCGGTTGTGCGACGGTGCCAGTTCCCCGCCGAAATGTTCGGCGGCCAGGTGCATTCCGTAACAGATGCCCAGTATCGGCTTGTCGGTGTCGAAAAAGCCGCCGTCCAACCTTGGGGCGTCCTCGTCACTCAGCGATGATGGTCCCCCCGAAAGAACATAGCCACGGACGTTTCGATCGACATAGATCGATCGATCGACGTTGTACGGTGCGATCTCACAGTAAACTTTTGCTTCCCTGATTCGTCGTGCAATCAACTGGGTGTACTGCGAACCAAAGTCGAGGATTAGAACCATCTCATGTCCTGCGGCGCTATTGCTCATCGGTTGGTTTCCCCTGGGTTATTGTGTCGTGGGGTGTCCCCTCACTCGGTTGTGGATAGTCTTCGATATAATGCAGCCCGCGCGATTCGTGCCGGCTCAAGGCTGAGCGGACGATCAGTTCCGCTACGGTCGTCAAGTTGCGCAACTCCACGCCACCAAAGGTAGCCGGTGTAGCCAGGTAATGTTCCTCGACGGCTTCGTCCAACTGCTGGATACGTTCCCGCGCCAGTTTGAGATGGTCGGTGGTGCGAACGATCCCCACGAAATCCGACATGATGCGGTTCAGTTGGCGTCGATCGTGTGCTACCAGGATCTTCTGGCTGGGTTGCTTAAGCGACGAGTGGAGCGGAGTCTCGGTCGGGATGTTCTCAGGCAACTGGGAATGCTTGGCATAGTCGTATGATTTGACGGCGGCAAACTGTGCCATCACGACCGCCTCCAGGAGGGAGTTGGAGGCCAACCGATTGGCCCCGTGCATGCCGGTCATGGCCACTTCGCCGGCCGTGTACAGACCGGGTAGCTCCGTTTCGCCGTGAATGGTGGAAACGACACCGCCACACGAGTAATGCGCCGACGGCACCACGGGGATAGGACGCTCGGTGATATCGAACCCTCGGCGCAGGCACCGGCGGTAGATATTCGGAAATCGCTTCTTGATGAAGGCGCTGTCGAGATGGCTGATATCCAGCAGCACGTATTCTTCACCCCTGGCTTTCAGTTCGGCATCGATCGCCCGAGCAACGATATCACGCGGCGCCAGGTCCATATCGGGATGGGCGCCTTCCATTATATAGCGACCGTCGACGGATTTGAGGCGCCCGCCTTCGCCGCGCACGGCTTCTGAGATCAAGAACGGCCAGCGCCCCGGATTATAAAGAGCGGTCGGGTGAAACTGGATGAACTCCATATTGCCGACCGACACCCCGGCCCGCCAGGCAATGGCCTGCCCATCGCCGGTGGCTATCTTGGGGTTGGTAGTGTGAAAATAGACCTGCCCCACCCCACCGGTTGCGAGCATGGTGACAGAGGCCAGGAACATCTCAAAACTGCGGGTCGGTTCCGAGAAAACAAAGGCGCCGGCACAGACATTTCGTCCGCCTTCGGAGTATTTGATCAGGTCCAGCACCATGTGATCACGAAAAATATCGATACTGCCGGCACTCCGACAGGCTCGCAGCAGAGCGCGTTCGATTTCGCGGCCGGTCAGGTCGGCTGCATGCACCACCCGCGGCGCCGAGTGACCGCCCTCACGAGCCAGGTGGAGTTGATCCTCACTGCGTGT
>DAOVOW010000262.1 GCA_030629485.1 bacterium | reverse complement strand
AGCACGGAATAGTTAATGGCCAAGTTCGACAACCCCGAAGATATCAAAGTCATAGTCGCCACCGACTGCGGCTCCACCACCACCAAAGCTATCCTCATCGAGTTCCACAACGGCGAGTACCGTTTGATGGTGCGCGGCGAGGCGCCCACGACCGTGGAAGCGCCGTTCGAGGACGTCACCATGGGCGCGCTCAATGCCGTGGCCGAAGTGGAGGAACTCTCCGGCCGCAAGATTCTCGATGAGAACGGCAAGTTCATCAGCCCCTCCAACGGGAATGTAGGCACCGACATCTTCGTTTCTACATCTTCGGCGGGTGGTGGTTTGCAGATGATGGTGGCCGGCGTGGTTCGGTCCATGACGGCTGAATCGGCCGAGCGCGCCGCCCTGGGCGCCGGCGCTATCGTCATGGACGTGATCGCCTCCAACGACAAGCGTCTCCCCCACCAGCAGATCGAGCGTATCCGCGCCCTGCGTCCGGACATGATCCTGCTGTCCGGCGGCATCGACGGCGGCACTACCACCCACGTGGTTGAAATCGCCGAGTTGATCTCGGCGGCCGATCCACGTCCGCGCCTTGGTTCAAGTTACAGGTTGCCGATCATCTACGCCGGTAACAAGGACGCCACTGAAATGGTTTTCGAAACCCTCGCCGACAAGGTTGACCTCAAGAAGGTCAATAACCTGCGCCCGACGCTCGAACGCGAAAACCTCGCCCCGGCCCGCGAGGAGATCCATGAGCAATTCATGGAGCATGTCATGGCCCAGGCGCCCGGCTACAAGAAACTAATGTCGTGGGCCGATGCGCCGATCATGCCGACCCCCATGGCCGTCGGGCTGATTATCCAGACCATCGCCGAACAGTACGGAATCGAAGCGGTCGGGGTTGATATCGGCGGCGCTACTACTGACGTCTTTTCCGTCTTCCGACCCGATAAAGAGACACCCGTTTTTAACCGCACGGTGTCGGCCAACCTCGGCATGTCATACTCGATTTCGAATGTGTTCGCGGAGGCCACGCTGCCGATGGTGATGCGTTGGGTGCCGTTCAAAATGGACGAGCGTGACCTGCGCAACCGGGTCAAGAACAAAATGATCCGCCCAACCACGATCCCGCAGTCGATGGAAGACCTGATATTTGAGCAAGCCGTCGCCAAGGAGGCGTTGCGGCTGGCTTTTATACAACATAAGAGTTTCGCCTCGGCGCTCAAGGGCGTACAGCAACAGCGCACTATCGCCGATGCCTTCGAACAGTCGACCTCCGGGTCTTCAATCGTCAATATGATGAGTCTCGACATGCTGATCGGCTCCGGTGGCGTTTTGTCACACGCACCCCGGCGTCAGCAGGCGGCGCTGATGATGATCGACTCTTTCCTCCCCGAGGGAGTCACCCGGCTGGCCGTCGACTCGATTTTCATGATGCCGCAACTCGGCGTGCTGACTGAGGTGAACAAAAAGGCGGCCACGGAAGTATTCGTGAAAGATTGCCTCATTCACCTTGGCACCTGCGTGGCTCCTGCCGGTGTTTCCAAGAAACCGGGAGCGGTCATGAAGTACAGTATTGACCTGCCCGATGGTAAGGTTAGCGGCACACTGAATCATCTCGAAATGAAACGATTCGAGCTTGGTATGGATGACAAGGGGCTGCCGCTTGAGGTCAAGGCGGTCTTCGAGCCGGAACGGCATTACGACTGCGGCGCCGGTAGAGGTCACAAAGTCGAGACCAAACTATACGGTGGTGTGGTCGGGATCGTTCTCGACGGACGCGGGCGGCCGTTCGATCTGTCCACGCTTACCGAAGACGAGCGGGTGTCGCATCTGAAAGAATGGATGACCGAGCTTAACATATACCCGGCGGATCGGCTATGATATCGACGAGCGTCAGGGATGGCACCATACAATAGATGTCTGAGGACTGCAATGACGTTGACAGTTGTTAGGATCGTGACCGCGGCCGTTTTGTTGCTGATGATCGGCTCATCGGTGGTTTTGGCTGAGAACTACGTTAGCTGGGCCGGCGGCTTTTACATCTCAATGCCGGATGACTGGGAGCAGATCGACTACCAAACGGTCGACATCTTTCTGATCTCCAACCAGGCAGGCCGCGATGTCCTGGACTATGATGCCGTGTTTGCACCCAGTAGTTCGATCCTGTTTTTCACCGGAAACTACCTGATTCTCACTATCGATACCGTGGGAGAGCTTTCTCAAACTCAGACTGACAGCATCCTGAATCAAATGAGCAAGACGTTCGGCAGGGATATCAAGTATTACCCGGTGGCTGATTTTCTCTCCGACATGAAATCAGACGCTCCTAACTATGACGCCGACAAAAAACTCATTACCGTCGTAAGTGATATCGTCACTCAGGGACAGGTAACCAAGAGACTCATGCACATGACCAAGCTGTACGAAAAAGGTCTGGCGGCTTTCTACTTTTATTCGCCGGATAGTCTGTTCGATCAGAGCAAGCACCTTTTCAAGGACATCGTGCAATCCTTTTCGACCGAAGATATCGAGGCCGCTGCCGGTCATCAAGAGGTGCGGGTCGCGGATATCGACTCTGAGGAGGCTACCGAGGGCAAGGGTGATGAAGGCTCCCTGCCGGTAGTCACGTACCTCGCTCCGATCGTACTTATCATGATAATAGTATTCTTCGCCGCGAGGAAAAAGAGAGGCAAAAAGGGATAGAAATATCCGTTATTATAGATAGAAAGGTACTTGTATGGCCCATGCCTATACTCCGGGATTGAAAGTCACCGAAAGGCATCTGATCAAAAAGAGTCGCATTCTGCCTCTCAAGGGTGAGGTGCTGGTCAAGGTCGGCGACAAGGTCAGCCCCGATGATGTCGTTGCTCGCACCCATCTGCCCGGTAACGTGGTGCCGCTGAACGTCGCCAACAAACTCGGTATCCCGCCTGAGGATATCGAACTCGTGATGGAAAAGAAGATCGGCGACGCGATAGCCAAAGGGGAAAGCATCGCCCTCAAGAAGTCGTTCATAAAGTGGTTTTCCAGTTCAGCCACTGCGACCATCGACGGTACGCTCGAATCCGTGTCAAAGGTCACCGGCCAGGTACTGCAGCGCGGACACCCCATTCCGGTGGAGGTCAAGGCGTACCTGCGAGGCGAAATAACCGAGGTTTTCCCAAACGAAGGGGTTGAGGTGTCCTGTCGGGGGGCCTTCATGCAGGGAATTTTCGGCATTGGCGGCGAGACTTATGGCGAGATCATGGTGGCCACACCCGACAATAGCACTATCCTCACCGACAAGTTCATCAACGAAGACATGGCCGGCCATGTTATTGTCGGTGGCTCAATAGTAACAGCCGATGCAATGAATAAAGCGATCAAACTTGGTGTCAAGGGAATCGTCGTGGGTGGGCTGGACGACAAGGACCTGCGCGATTTCCTCGGTTATGATATCGGTGTCGCTATTACCGGTTCGGAAGATATCGGCACTACTCTGGTGATCAGTGAAGGTTTCGGCGAAATTGCCATGGCCCGTAAGACCTTTGACCTGTTCAAGGCACACGAGGGGGAGATGGCTTGCATAAACGGCGCCACCCAGATTCGCGCCGGCGTGATCCGTCCCGAGGTGGTGATACCAGCGGCTGCCGCACTGGCCGAGATCCAAGCCGCGGCTGCCGGAGAGATTCAGGGTCTGGCCGTCGGCTCTCCGGTGCGTGTTATCCGGCATCCATACTTTGGACGACTGGGTAAAGTGACAGACCTGCCGTCGCCGCTTCAGCAACTGGAGTCGGAATCTAAGGCCCGTATCCTCGAAGTTGAGTTTGAAAGCGGTGAGCGCGCCGTTGTTCCACGAGCAAATGTAGAGATGATTGAAAGCTGAGAGCCATCCACTCCAGGATTGAAAAGAGAAACCTCCCGAATCTCCGGGAGGTTTTCCTTTACTGGCATACTTCTGTATTGCCGAAACAACTACATGCTGTCGTGCTCTGCTGCCATAGTGTCCACTGCGGTCGAATCCCACATCGCCGAATCCATGGCGGTGGAATCCGCCATCTCGGCCTTCTTGACCTCAACCGGCACTTTGTCGGTCTCTTGTTGAACATCCTTCTTGCCACATCCATAGATGAAACAGAGGCACACCAACAGGGCCAACACCACAACTAACATCTTTCTCATACATAACTCCTTCACTGTCTCGTCATGCCGGATATCCCGACGTTCCCGCTGACCACGCCGTCGATCTAGCGACCGCGTGACAGGTCTTT
>DAOVOW010000179.1 GCA_030629485.1 bacterium | reverse complement strand
TTCCCGCCTTTGTCTCCCATGGAGTGTCTCCTTTCCGTTTAACATTTTCCGTTTCGCGATCATTGTGGCGCAACAAATTGGAGGTGGGGGGAATCGAACCCCCGTCCGAACTTAACGTCAAGCCGTTTTCTACGTGCGTAGTCGGTCTATGATTCTCGCCCTGAGCGCTGCCGACCGACAGGCCACGAACAAGGCCAGCCTTTGAGTTTAGGCGTCACTTAAAGGCGTCATGACACCGAGCCTTCTTTTATCGACGCTGCTAGTCCGCCTCGAAGGCAGAGTCGGGTAGCAACGGGCACTTCCTAGTAAACTAGGCAGCCATGGCGTAGTTAAATTCGCCAATCAGTAGTTTGCCCGGTTTGTTAACGAGGCCCCGGACGACCCCGGCACGCCAACAACCCCCCGCTAAGCCCGTCGAAACCAAGTCACCCCCAAGCCAGTCATAAATGACTTCTTTGGTTCCCATTACGGGATGCGAGTAGCGTTAGCTACTATCTGTCAAAGAGCTACTATTCAATATAACCTATCGGCCGCACAGCGCAAGCCGGCATCTCTTAAACGGCGGTAAGCCGGCAAAGGTTGCAGCCCCACCGCAAAAGCAGGCGCCGTCTATTATACCCTACAGCAGCAACTCGAATTCGATTTCGTCGCGGAGAGAGATACCGTAGTTGCCGATTTTGGGAATGGACGGCTTGATCTTGCGCGATTCGGCCAGGGCATTGACGTGCACGGCGGCAATTGTCCAGCCGCGTCGTTGATAGAAGCGGATGGCGTCGAGGTTGTCATTGGTGGTGATCAGCCACAAGCGGCGACAACCACGCGAGGCAACCTCTTGTTGCATCTCGTCCAACAGCGCAGTGCCGATTCCTTGACGTTTGCAAAAAGCATCGAGCGTCACCACCTCGCACTGCTCCCCGACACACTCGAACGTCACCAAACCAATCCGCTCGCCGGATTCATCGACAGCGTAATATCCTTCGATCTCGGCGGGATATATCTTGCGACCACGACTGACGATAAAGTCCGCCCCCCAGCCGCGCGCAATCTGGAGAACCCAGTCGCAATCATTTTCGCCCACGCGCTTTATGCTGAACCTCACCTGAGTGCTCCGATGATCGCCATAGTCTCGTCCAGGCTCCCGGCCAGTTCGCCACTGAGGCCATCGGATACAAATACGATTCCCAGATAGATCAAGAAGGCGGCGCATACTAAGATGAGGACTTTCAGCCCCCACCCCACAAGGAGCTTTTTGCCCTGCCACAAAAGCAGCGATACGAACGAGTACCAAACGAAGTCCGACATGATATGCCCGAAGTAAAACACCACCGGCCCGACCATGCCAAACTTCATTGACTTCACCAGGAAGGCGAGACCGGTGGTGGCCCACCAGACAAACCAGTACGGGTTCGACAGGGTGGCCGTGATCCCTTTGCCGGCCAGGCGGTGGTGGCTGACCCGGTTGGTGCTCTCGGCATTGTAAGAGACGCGGCCTCTTAGAATACTGTAAGCCATATTGCCACCCATCAAAATCAGCGCGGCGCCTCCAACCACGCCGATCACACTTGCCACCAGTGGGTTGTGCGCCAAAGCTGCTACCCCCAATGACAGCACGACCACTATGGCAACCTCTGCTACCGCATGTCCAATCGATAGGATAGGACCTGCCGACCAGCCGTGGCGTGGCGTCTCAGCGATATCGACGGCCAGCAATGGTCCCGGCATCATGGCGCCGGAGAACCCGACCACAAACGAATTGAAGAACAAGGTGAACAGTTCCATTGATGGTAAGATACGAGGCGATGGCGACTCGTCCAAGCATGAACGGTTCGTATGAGGGTTAGCTGCCGGGTGCCCTACAGCTTGCTGTGCGTTCTTTACATTAGCAAAACGCCGGACTAAAAATAACCCAAGCACCCACCCGCGTCAAGAGTCAAAAGAAACGCTGCAGACGTGAGCGTCTACCGCCCACGAGAATCCAAAGCCACAGCCCGCCACTCGCCTGGTGGGCTATCGGCGTGATTGACCTTTCTCAGGTATCATCATCCAAGACTATTAGATTGCATACCGATGATACCGGTGACCTCGATGAGAGCCGGGCTATCTGACTCTCAGACCGGCGATTTTGACGGCGCCGCGGTGGTAGCCGTCGGGGAACAACCGTTCAAGTTCCTCCAACTGGATTCCAGTCCCATCGCAGGTTTCATAAACCATTGGGACGGCGTTGTTCTTCTCCCAGCTTTCTCGCAGGTATCGTATGACCTTCCAGTGCTTCTCCGTCGATTTCCCGCCGGGTATTTTCATATCGTAGGCCCTGAATGTGGCGTATTGCTCATCCCACTCATCAGCATGCACAAGAAACCCGCGCACGTCCGTCTCGTAGGTCTTGTCAGTGGATATCAGGTTAAGGTCCATTGCTGCCGGCGGATAATACGCCTGCCCCAGATAACCCTCTTTGTAAGTGATGCCGGCCAATTTGCAGGCGCCTCTGAGATACCCGGTCGGGAAGAGTTCCCTGAGGTCTTTGAGGCGCAGAATACCCCCCATGCGACAGGCATCATAGACCGACGGACACTTACCGGTATCCTCATAGGTCTTATGAATATAGTGGATGACGTCCCAGTGTTCCTTGGTCAGGCCTCCGGAAATCTTGAGCTGCGCGGACATACCTTCTGCGAAATCTTCATCCCAGGAATCGAAGATCAACAGGTGCCCCATATTATCCGTCCCGTAGCTCTTACTCTTCTAAGTGAAAGTACCCATGTTCACTCCTTGGTTCTCATAACGGATTTATTACAGCCTGACGGTCATTAGCTCAGGTCCAACACGATGAGAGTTGGGCTACCTGACCCTCAGACCGGCGATTTTGACTGCACCCCGGTGGTAACCATCAGGGAAAAGTCGCTCCAGATCCTCCAATTTGAGACTATGGACCTCACAGGTTTCATATATCGTGGGAACCTCCCCGGTTATTCGGTACCTGTCTCGTAGAAAGCGTATGATCTGCCAGTGCTTGTCTGTAAGCAGATTCGGCATACCCATTTCGTATGCCTGACGGAGGGCAAAGTTCTCGTCCCAGTCGTCCGGGTTGGTCAGAAAACCCAGATCGTCAATCTCATATGAACTGTTTCGGTACCGAGACAGGTGATGCTGGAAGTTGTGTTCCTGCCAGACATATTTCAGATAGGCTTCCCGGTGGGTAACCCCCGCCAACTTGCACGCCCCCCGCAGATAGCCTGCCGGGAAAAGCCGTTTGATATCACCAAGTCCGAGGTCATTCTCTCTGCAGGCCACGTATACCAGAGGGCATATGCTCATGGACTCAAAGGAACTGCGCAAGAAGGAGATCACTTTCCAGTGCTGACTCGTCAGTCCATCTGTGATGCCGATGCCGGGAGCCATCCCCTCGGCGAAGTTCTTATCCCAATCGTTCGGATTCATGAGGAAGCCCTTGGAGTCCACCTTGTATTTCCTGCCACCATGTCGAAAATATCTCATGGCGCCCCAAGTCGCGTCGTTGTCTTGTTTAACCATACAGCTTCAACCTATCTTTCACCCATGGTTCTGTTCAATGGGTCCGAGTGTTTACCCGAGCCTTTAACCTTATTCAACATATTCTCGGCAGTTGCTCCCCGCTGTGCATGTCCACCATTCGTTCGATACCAATGATACTTCTCATGGTAACAACACCGGCCTCCCGGTCGGTTACTTCGCCCACAATCGTGGAGCCGAGGCCGGGGAAACAGGTTCCCAGAATCGCTGCTGTCCTGTCCGCGTCGGATACCGGGATGATGACAACAAAACGCCCTTCGTTGGCAACATACATTGGATCGAGGCCGAGCAGTTCACAAGCCCCGCGCACATCCTCACATACCGGCACTTTGCTTTCGTCGATACCGATGTGCAGGTCGGATGACTCAGCGATCTCCACCAGCGCTGTAGCCATACCTCCCCGGGTGAGGTCACGCAAGCAGTGTATTTCGATCCCCGCCTCGATGAGTTGCATAACCGCCGCGGACAGAGGGGCACAGTCGCTCTCTATCGTCGTTTCGAACGACAACCCCTCACGTTGGGCCATGACCGCAATGCCGTGTCGGCCGACGTCGCCACTGAGTATGACTACGTCTCCCGCTCTGATGGAACCCGGACCGATCCTGAGGTTATGGTTCACGGCGCCAACTCCCGCCGTGGTAATAAACACACCATGACCCCGGCCGTGATCGACCACTTTGGTGTCGCCGGTTACAATCCGCACCCCGGATCGGAACGCCGCCTGCCGCATCGAGAGAGCTATCCGCCAAAGCGATTCGGTGGGGAAGCCCTCCTCAAGGATAAATGACGCGCACAGATACAGAGGCTTTGCCCCGCACATGGCAAGATCGTTGACCGTGCCATAGACGGCCAATGTCCCGATGTCTCCACCGGGGAAGAAGAGCGGATCGACGACATAAGAATCGGTGGTGAAAGCAAGCTGGGCTCCTGTTATGTTGAGAAGCGCTCCGTCGTGATGCGATTCCGAGTCCGGATTTTCGAACAGAGGAGCAAACATGTCGTGTACAAGCTGGTGCATCAACCTGCCACCCCCGCCGTGAGCCATAGAGATGTGCGGATGCTCCGTCAGGGGGAACCGACAAACCGGGCTTTCATCGCCGGGTGGTTTCATTGGCTTCTACTCGCTTTCATACGCTCAGAATTCTCACTTTGACGACTGTAACGGTAGTACGCTGCGCAGGCGCCCTCCGATGATATCATGGGAGCACCCAGAGGACGCTCGGGCGTGCAACTTCCAGCGAAGGCAGGGCAGTCGCACGGTTTCTTGATCCCCTGAAGGATCAGACTGCTTATGCACACTGAACTGTCTTCAGCCGGACGATCCGTCAATTCGAATCGTCTCTCGGCATCAAACTCAACGAACTCATCACTAAGGGACAAACCGCCTTTTGGTATGACACCAAAACCGCGCCAGGTGCGATCGACGACACGAAAGACACGCTCCATCATGTCCCGCGCCACTTTGTTGCCGTCAGGTTTGACAGCCCTCGCATACTGGTTTTCGAGTTTGGCCTGACCCTGCTCCAACTGCGCCACCGCCATGTGAATGCCCTGAAGAATATCAACCGGCTCAAACCCGGTGACGATGATGGGAAGATGAAACCGAGAACAGAGTT
>DAOVOW010000282.1 GCA_030629485.1 bacterium | reverse complement strand
TCAGGACGGCTACTACGGCAAGTTTCGTGTTTGCTGCATGGACTCGGTAATCGACTACATTGACCCCGTGACAGGGGATACGATTTGGCAGTACACGGTATGCGACACATTCTATTATGAAGGGGACGGCGTTCCAGACTTCTCCGCCGCGCCAAGCCTGGCTGGGCAGGACATGGTTTGGGTCGAACCGCGCGAGGAAGCGCTTTGGGTTCGTTGGAATGGTTTGAATGCTGAGACGCAGCAGGACATACTGACCGGTCGGGTTGACTTCGAGGGCTACCGAGCGTATCTGTCACCTGACGGTACGCCGGGGTCGTATGTCGAAGTAGAGTCTTATGATATCGACAATTACCTCAAGTATACCTGGAGCCCCATACACGGCTGGGAACTCAGAGACTACCCGATGACAATTGAGGAGTTACGGTGTCTTTACGGCGAATCGTGCGACGACCTCACTTTCTACCCACTGGGCTACACGGTGGCTAATCCGTATATCCTGCCGGGATTCCCGGACTCTATGTTCTACTTCGAGGCCTTCGGTCTGAACAAAAGCTACTTTGGCGTGAATACCGAGATTCTCAAACGGTACCCCGACCAACCCTATCCAAGTACGCTTGATCCCGATCAGGCTGATCCGAGTGAACTGACCGATGACGGCTACTTCAAGTACTTCGAGTACGAATTGACGATCGGTGGGCTGCTCTCTGGTGAATGTTACCACGTTAATGTTACCAGAACCGACTACGGGGCGCCTCAATTTGGCCTGCCGGGTGATGAATCTGATCTGTACGAAGGTAGCCTGATCGGTTGTACGCCGGAAGGACCACCTGCCTATGACTACGGCGCCGGATGGAACTTGGTCTCATTGCCCGTCGACCCGGTGCCGGCGACCCAGGCAGACGTCTTCGGCGATGACCTTGATTGGTGGCAGTTGTACGGCTGGGACGGCGCCGGCTATTACAGTCCGACGGAGGTGAGCGGGTGTGGCGTTGGCTACTGGCTCTACCTGCCTGAGGCGGCAAGCGTTGACTACGAGGGCAATGAGTGCGCGCCATTTGAGCCGCCGGTCTGTGTCAGCACAAGCGATGGCTGGAACCTGCTTGGCTCGCCCTACGATGTTCCTGTGACGCTGCAGGATGCCCAATACCACGCGGCAAGCGAGACTGTCAGTTACACCGAGGCACTGGCGCGCGGCTGGATTACTCACTCATTATATGAATGGGTCGAGCCGACGTATGTCGAAACAGGTGCTATCGATCCGGGTCAGGGTTGCTGGTTTGCGGCGCTGATCGACGGCCTCGATATCTGCTGGTACCCGTCTTATGGAGCGCCGAGACAAGATCAGGTTGCTGATGACAGGCGGCTCGCTCTTTCTCATGAGGGCATGATGCGGATCAGTCTGGACGGTACCGGTCAGACAGTCTATCTTGGCTTGGCTGATGATGCCGACGCCGGTTTCGATGCCCATTATGACTCTCCCTGCCCGCCAACGGCTCCCGGAGTGACGAACAGTATCTATTTAGCGTCGGATGAAAACGCCGGCAACAGTCTGCTGAGCCGACTGTCTACCGACGTTCGTGGGTTCGAGGATGAAGTAGTCTGGAAACTGGTCCTGACCGGAAACGCGACCCATCAGGTCAATCTGGAGAACAGTTCGGCCCTCAGCGACCTCGGGTACAGCTTGAGCCTACACACTGCGGACGGCACGCTCCAGTGGCAACTCGGCTCGGATCAGACAGTGGATCTCCAGCCGGGCAAATACCGTATTGTGGCGAGTCGAGGCAGTCACAGCGGCGGGATGATTCCTGATGACTATTTCCTGTTGCCAAACTACCCGAACCCGTTCAATCCGATGACCACGATTGCTTTCGGATTGCCGTCGGCCAGCCGGGTGAGGTTAGAGGTGTTCAATCTGTTAGGACAAAAGGTTGTAGTTCTGGTTGATAAGCGAATGCCCGCCGGAGTACACGAGATCTCCTGGCATGGAGGTACCGATGACGGGGTAGCAGTATCATCCGGAGTATACTTCTACAGACTGGAAACAGTTGGGTTCAGCCAAACCCGCAAAATGTTGTTGATTAAGTGAACAGGCCACGATCGACATCCTATCGTGTTATGGCCAAATATCTTAGCCGTAGAGCCCGGCGACCTTTTGACTGCGAGGAGCCTGATAAGTACGTAGTCGGCGGCCAGGAAGGCATGGATTACCCTTTATGCCTTGACAAAAACAAATGCCGCCCTATATTTACTGGCGAAGAGGCACTTATTTACCCTTGGTAGATAGGTCTTTATCCTCTGTTTACTGTAGTTGGTCTAACTTAGCTGGCTGTGCTGAAATACATTGACGGGAAGAGTTCTGTCAGAGGAAAATGATTTGGCACTAGCCGAATACAATATCGATCAAGGCACTGAGAGTCCATTGGCGAAGGCGTCGGTCGACTCCCGGAAGCTAATTGCCCACGCAGGTTCAGTAATGTCCCCTGTTTGGGCCATGTACAATGAGAGCCGCCGACTCCGACCGGACGAAGGTGTGGAAGGGTCAGATTCAGCGGTGGCGACGAATCAGTTGGGGAGGCGTGAGTGTTCGTCGAGGTCGACAAATTGGGAAATCGGCCGTCATGGCCGTTTTAGTGTTTTGAAATCAAAGATTAAATTCCAACAACTTATTCAATGGAGGTTTTACGGATGAAGCTACGCTTTTTCGTGATTCTGTCGATCATGGTCCTGGGTGGCTATGGTATGGCCGGCGCGCAGTTGCAGTCGCTGTCGCTGGACCACACCGACGGCCTGATCGACGCCGACCACCTGGACACTGGCGTTCCGGTGACGTTTTATATTCGCATCACCAACGAGGAGGATAACAACTTCAAGGGCATTACAAACGGTTTTCGCGTCTATTCCCCCGACGGTGCTACATGGACTGCGACTGTACCGAGCCTGCTGACGAGCATTGACTGGGGGACCAACTTCATGTTCTTCTTCATCACACCGACCAATGTTGATGGCATCGGTGCTGATACCGTTGGTTATGGCGGAGTCGCCATGGGCGTGCCGCCATCCATTGGACTGCCCGCCTTTTTTGACGATACCACGTACTCAATCACTATCGGACCCGTCGACCAATCTGATGCCGGAAAAACAATCTGTCTTGATTCCACCTTCTACCCGACCAGTGGTGTGTGGAAATGGGACGGCGGCGTTGGTATAGGCATACGCTATCCGGCGTGGGACGGCCCGCACTGTTTCACCATTGGCCCGCCGCCGCCATGTGAGGTAGTGGTTACGTCCCCGGCCGCCGGCGAAACCTGGACGAGTGGCACTCTCCAGACCATCACCTATGAAACGACCAACTGCGAGAACTGCGACAATGTCGACATCTCCTACTCTGTAGACGGTGGTGGCTGGATAGGGATATCGACCGGCTCCACTAATACCGGCACCTTCAGTTGGACGGTGCCTGAAGTCGAATCAAACAACGTAGTAGTGCGTGTCTGCTGCTCAGGTACTTCCGACTGCGGCGAAAGTGGTGTTTTTTCGATTGTGGTTCCCGAGATCGTCTCGGTCGATCCCAACTCAGCGGCTCAGTGCGATGAGGGTCTGGTCGTAACAATTACCGGCGCTAACACTGACTGGTATGCTACCGGAGGTTCCGGGACTACTAATGTCTTCCTGACGCATGAGTCCGGTTCACCTACCATCAATGCCAGCAGCTTTGTGGTGAACAGCCCGACCTTGGTGACGGCCACATTTGATTTCGCCTATGATGCACCGACCGGTCTTTATGACGTCACGGTGGATTCCTGGTCCGCACCTGCCGATGTGCTGGAAGACGGCTTCACAGTCAACCCCGCGGCACCGTCTGATATCAGTGTTGATCCGATGACGCTGACTTTCGACGCTCTGCAATTCGGTCCCAATCCGGACGATCAGTCTTTTTCAATTACTTCTGTGAGTTGTCGTCACGACTTCACCGTCAGTGACGACGCCGACTGGCTGACACTCAGTATTGCTGACGGCACAACGCCTGCCGACGTTATCGTTTCAGTCGATATTACCGGGCTTACTCCG
>DAOVOW010000403.1 GCA_030629485.1 bacterium | reverse complement strand
TATACTGTCAAACCCTTTGAGTAATGGAAATATGGCCGACAGCCACTTGGAAATCGAACAGATCCTGGCCGGTGACCACAAGGCCTTCGAGGCGTTTGTCAAAAGGTATCAGCGATTGGTGAGTCATATCGTCTTCAGGATGATACGGAACGATGAGGATCGGCGCGACATTTGCCAGGACGTGTTTATCAAGATTCACCGGAATCTCAGCAGCTTCCGGCACGAGTCGAAACTGTCCACCTGGATCGGCCGCGTGGCCTATAATCGATGTCTGAACTATCTGGAAAAGAAGAAGGTGCCGTTGTATGAGGACCTCTGTCGGGAAGGTGAGACAGTCGATAGTGTTATCGGCTCAGCGGTACGACCGGACGAGTATGCTGAAGATCAGGACCGCTCGGCTCGGCTGCGTCACGAGATTGCCGGGCTGCCTGCACAGTTCCGAACGATCGTGACCCTGTACCACCTTGATGAAATGACCTACCGGGAGATCGGCGATATCATGAAGCTGCCGGAGGGCACGGTCAAGAGCTATCTTTTTCGCGCCCGCAAGCTTCTGAAGGAAAGACTGCTGGCGAAATATCAGCCGGAGGAACTATGAAAAGCGTTCATGCCACTGAAGAGCAAATTCAGGCCTATGTCGACGGATTGCTCGGCGAGGACTTTGCGCTGTTAAGTGAGCACATAGAAAACTGTGAGCAATGCCGAGAAACGATGCATCGATATCGCACACTCTTTGGCGAGTTGGCCGATGATACCGGGTTTGAGTTGCCGGCTGATTTCGCCCGCACGGTTGCAGCTCAGGTAGAGGTAGCTCAGGGCAGTGTAGCTGCACGTGAACGTTGGTCATTCACCATCCTGTTCAGTGTGCTTGGGCCGGCATTGATGGTCGCGATTACTTTCTACTTCCTCGGATATGAGTCATTGCTGTCGGGTCTCGGCGGTTTCGGCCAGACCATGCTCAGTGATATCGAAGCCATGTTCACGAGCAGCGCCGCATATCTTCAGCGGCTGGGGCTGCCCCCTCACCAGTTCATGTTTACTATGCTGGTTCTTCTGGTCATCAGCGGTTTGGACCGATTACTCCGCACCTTGCGCCACGGCAAGGCGATGCTGATGGCGTAAGGGTTGCACGCAGGGACGCTGCCTATAGGCGCTGACATAAGGCTTATAGGTCGAAACCCCTGGTCCGAAGGATCGCCCTGAGCGGAATCGCAGGGCGGGTTTCGACATCCGTGGCAAATCAGTCTTGTAGGTCAGGTTCCTTGGAACCTGACGCCTATCGTCAGGAGCACAGGGCTCCTGACCTACAAGAGTTGATTACTATTCCCCACAGTAGCTGCCGGTCGGCGTCGAGTTCAGGTCGAGGATAAATTCAAGTCGCTGCTCCAATCCCCCCGCAAACTCGTTGTCAGACAGCAAGGTCAGCGTATACGTTCGGGGATCCACGTCACCTACTTGATACTCGAGATCGTATGGACATATGCAGTCACACCCGCCGTTCGCCAGATACTCTTTCTCGATGATCGTGATCACCTGGTTGCCTACGATTACGGTGACCATCACCGAGTCGATACAGCAGTTGTAAACGGCGTTCACGTGTGTAAGCGAAAGGGTTCCGGCGCCGTCGAAACTCCACTCCATACACTCCGGGCCGAAATCGGCGCTACCCAGCGATCCGACTGAAGATATGTCCTTACACCCGGAATGCTCGGCCTGGACTTTTGTCGTGTCGAGCGCCGCATCAACTATGTCGGGACCTACTTTTTCCTGGCACGCCGATAATGCCAATACCAGCACACAGGCCACGATCCATAGGTAGCAGCATGGCGCCATTCGGCTGTTGTTGAATCCTGTCATATCCATCCTCCGTTATTGTGCTTATACAATATATGACGACCGACAGGTACGTTTTGTCAAGATGAGTTTGCGACATTTCTGGACACCGCAGGGCAGGATCGCAGGGAGGCCGGCAAATTGGTGCTCAACGCAGAGCGCAGCGGGGGGCGGAATCATCGCGAGTCTAGTCTGACAGTATAGCCTTCAGCCGATCCAGCGCTTCGCCCCAATACGCTTTCATCCTGTCGGCGGCTTTCTTGTCGGGCAGCCTGCTGTGTTGCACCGCCACTTGAGTCTTCTGCGGGCCCTTTTTGTAGAAGTTGACGTCAAGATTGGTGCCGTCTTTTTCCCAGGTGATGCGCATCGATTTGTTTTTCGTCGCCTTGCGCACCGTCAGCATCGCTTTCGGAAGCCATTTGTCGCGCGACTTGCCGTCCTGCCATGCGTCGTACAAAGTACCGACGGTCACCGGAACCGTGCGGCTGACACTGATCTCATAACCGGACGGTTGCTGATGTTCCTCGCGCCGCCCACGCGCCTGCTCATAGGTAACGGTGATCATTTGCTGCCACCAGGGAGTGACATTCCGGTAATGTTCGCCAAGCCAGGTGATGATCTCTTTGCGGGTCATCTTGCGCGCACCGGCGTCGTCGAGCGCTTTGAGCCATTCCCGCCACACTTTGCCCGTCCTGGCCTCGACCGCCTCATCCGAGACACGCGGCTTGAAAGGCTTTTTCGCTTCAGGCATAATGAGTCACCTGTTCCTCAGGTTTTCCGACCAGCTTTCCTACTATATATGTCAATAAGAGGATTGGTACAAACGGTATCCACGCGGTACCCCACCCAGAGCGCCAGCGGCGGGTGGGAAATAATACTAACGCTATAACCATTTCACCTTGCCCTGCCAACTTGCGTTGTGTAAGTTCCAGCAAGGACAGAAAGTTGGCCGCACCAGAATCGATGGAGAATTCTGTTAATGAAAGGTTCTGAACAGGGCAAGTCCGTAC
>DAOVOW010000272.1 GCA_030629485.1 bacterium | reverse complement strand
GACAACGGATAAACCGCCGCGACTTGCAGGAGAAAATCCTCGGAATCCTCGGCATCGACAAGCAACGGGCCGAACGTATGTTCGGATTCCTATTACGGGCGCTCGAATACGGTGCGCCGCCACACGCCGGTCTGGCCCCGGGCCTTGATCGGATCGTGTCTCTGATGTGCGGCACCGAGTCGATTCGCGATGTTATCGCTTTCCCCAAGAGTACCAACGCCGTATCATTGATGGACGGGGCGCCGTCGGAAATCGACCCGCAACAGTTGGAGGAACTCGGCCTGACGCTCAAGACCGATCCGTCATCCTGAGCGCACAAAATGACTATGGAACCAGTGGACAAGAAATCGAGTAGTTTTCCCGTAGAAGGTATCGATCAGCGGTTGCTGTTCGGGCAAAATGATGTCTTCCTCCGCATCATCGAATCGAACTTCGACGGCCGTGTCATCGCCCGCGGCGAGCAGGTCACCGTCGAAGGAGCGCCCCATGACGTCGAACGGATTGTGCGCCTGTTGGAGGATCTTGTCACACGGGTTAAGCAGGGTGATATGATCAGCGAGCAGTACATTCATTACGCCATCAGTATGGTGAAGGAAAACGGGTTTGGTCCGGCCTCGGAGATTTCTACCGAGAACCTCCTGACCTCAGCTCTGAAGAAAGCGATAAAGCCGAAAACAGTGGGGCAGTCTCGCTATGTCGAGGCGGTCGATCAGCATGATGTAGTCTTTTCCATCGGACCGGCCGGAACCGGCAAAACCTATCTGGCCGTGGCCATGGCGGTCGCCGAGTTGAAGGCTAACAAGGTCAAGCGTCTCGTGTTCACGCGGCCGGCGGTTGAGGCGGGGGAGTCGCTGGGGTTCCTTCCGGGTGATATTCGGGCCAAAGTGGACCCATATTTACGACCGGTCTACGATGCCCTGTACGACATGCTGCAGCCGGACAAAATTCGCAAGCTTCTCGATATGGGCGTGATCGAGATTGCGCCTCTGGCCTTCATGCGGGGGCGTACTCTTAACGAGGCCTTTGTGGTGCTGGATGAAGCCCAGAACACGACCAGTGCGCAGATGAAGATGTTCCTGACCCGTATTGGAGAAAGCTCCAAAGCGATAATTACCGGGGACATCACCCAGATCGATCTGGACCGTCCGCAGAATTCGGGACTGGTTAGGGTACAAAAAATCCTCAAAGGCATCGATGGTATCAGCTTCGTATATCTTACAGAAAGGGATGTCGTTCGACACCGCCTGGTTCAGAGAATAATCAAGGCGTACGAACGCGCCGAAAAGCAAAGGCGCAAGGAGTAGGGCGAAACGGAATTTCGCCATATGTTCTCGCTGATTCCAAAAATAAAAAGGCGCATCAAGAAGGTTCTCAAGGTCCAAAGTGAGAGCCGGCAATTGCCTCGAACTTCGGTTCACTCACGGACCAGAAAGCTGCTCTTGCTGCTGTTGGCCTCGGTGCTGATTGGTGTATTCTATCCGGGCGAGGATCTATACGATCCACTGGATATGCCGCGTGAGGGCGAGATCGCGCGTGAGGATGTCATAGCCCCCTTCCAGATCACGGTACACAAGAGCGATCGAGAGCTTGACGAAGAAGAGCAGATGATTCGACTGACGGTGCCGTTGGTGGTGGACTGCGATACCAGGGCGGTGGCGGAGACAACGAGGGGGCTGAGGCGATTTCTGGCGGCCGTCAGTTCTCTGAAAGACTCTACAACTCTTGCCGGGCCACCCGACCAAAGGGAATTCGAGGCAAGCCTGTCCGAGATGTTTCCCCTGCTGAGTCGCGACGCCATCACTGAATCATTCAACCGCGATGATCTCAAGAAGACCGTGGCGGTGCTCGAAGAAGTACTGCGCGAGGATATCTACGAAGTCGGTGTCATGCTCGACCGTACCGCTTTGAAGAAGGCCGTGGGGCGAAACGTTCTTATCAGACGGGGTGAGAGAGAGAACGTCTATTCTCGAGACCGGATTCTGAGTTCGGCGGAAGCCAACGGTCGGTTGCTGACAGCGTTGAACCATCGTCGCGCCACGGATTCTGTGGATGTAGAATACTCGTACCTGGTCGGGCACGCCTTCATCAAACCCAATCTTACCGTTAACATGCCAGAGTATCAGCACCGTTTGCAATTGGAATTATCGTCAATCGACAGGATCAGGGAGGTGGTTGAGGAGGGTGAGATAATAGTGCGCGATGGTGTGCGCATCACCGGGCGGCAGCAGGCCGTACTGGAACAGATGGCGCGCACGATGCGCACCGAAGCAATCCAACAGGGTTGGCCGGCGGCCTTCCTGCCGGTGCTGGCGCGCGTGGTCCTTGTCCTGGCGGCTTTTTCGAGTCTGTACATTTTCCTCTATTACTTCAGACGTGAGATATTCAACTCCAATCCCAAGCTGCTGGCATTGTTCCTGGTATTCTCTCTGCAACTGTTCTTGATCCATCTCTTGTCGCGATGGGGCATCTCGAGTAATCTCTATCCACTTGCGGTGCTGCCGGTGATGGTTACAATCCTCTTCGACGCCGAGGTTGGCATTCTCTCAACCCTGACGCTGGCGTTACTGTTAGGTATGATGCACCGATTCGATTTCACCATCACGCTTGCTGCTATGGCTGTTGGAACGGTGGCCACGTTGAGTTCCCGACGTGTCCGCAAGCGCTCGCACTTTTTTCGGATTATGCTCGCTACCGCGATTGCCAGCGGTCTGTATGTTTTCCTGGTCGAACACCTCAAGTTTGCGCCCACCGATGAGATACTCGTTGAGGCCGGCTATGGTCTGGTCAGCGGTATGGTTTCGGTGCTGTTGACTATCGGTGTGCTGCCGTTTTTTGAGTCGCTGTTCGGCATCACGACCGACATCACGCTTCTGGAACTCTCGGATATGAATCATCCTCTGCTGAAACGGTTGGCCGTCGAGGCGCCCGGGACCTACCAGCATTCCATTATTGTCGGCAACCTGTCTGAGTCGGCGGCCAAGGCCATCGGCGCTAATTCGCTGCTGGCTCGGGTCGGAGCTTATTATCATGACATCGGCAAAATTGAGGTGCCGGAGTATTTCGTCGAAAACCAACTCAGCGTGAAGTCGAAGCACGATGCGTTATCACCATCCATGTCGTCCCTGATTCTGTCGTCGCATGTCAAGCGGGGTCGCCAGTTGGGCGAGGAGGCGGATATCCCCGACGACGTGCTCAATTTCGTCGAAGAACACCACGGCACCATTGTTCAATCTTTCTTCTACAACCGGGCCCTTGAGCAGGGAGAGGACCCGTCGGTGATCGACAAGTACCGCTACCCGGGCCCGAAACCACAGATCAGAGAAACCGCCATCGCCATGCTGGCCGATGCCGTCGAGGCGGCCAGTCGCACTCTGGATGAACCCAAGCCGGCGCGGATCGAAAACCTCATACAGAAGATAATCAACGATCGCTTCCAATCCGGCGAACTTGATCAATGTCCGCTAACCCTGAAGGACCTGGCCAGAATCAAGGAAGCCTTTGCGCAGGTGTTGATCGCGTCATTCCATCATCGCGTCGTCTATCCCTCGACATCCGGAGATCTGGAGGCAGCCTCCGAATGAGATTGTCAATCCATAAAGAGACTCCAGCCACGGTACCGTCGACCCGGTTGGTACGCTTGTTCAAGATGGTGGCCGATGCTGAGGCGCCGCGCAACGAGGGGAACGTAAATCTCGTTTTCACTACCGACACAAGAATCCGCCGCCTTAACCGGCAGTTTCGCGGTATCGACCGGACCACCGATGTCCTGTCGTTTCATCTGGATGAACCGGACGATGCCGACCACACCTTTGGCGAGATATATATCAGTGTGGCCAGGGCCGCTCGACAGGCCGTTGAATATGGCCACGGCCGGTACGAGGAGCATCTGAGGCTGGCCTGCCACGGATTTCTGCATCTATTCGGCTATGATCATGTCAAGCCCGCACAACAGAAGAAAATGGCCTCGCGGGAGGAGTTCTTTCTAGCCCGTCTGCATGGAGCCGGATGAATATGTCGGAACTGATCGGCCTAACCCTGATCATCCTGTGTTATATCACAGCTTATCTCGTCGCCCTGTATGCGCGCGCTGTTTACATAGATCCGGATGATGTAGAGGAGATAGGCTGTGATATAACACAGGATGATCAGGGTTAGGCCGATCAGTTC
>DAOVOW010000431.1 GCA_030629485.1 bacterium | reverse complement strand
GAACAGCCCGAGGTACGTAATCGGGCAATTTCACACCGCTCTTCAAGGTCGATTTGATTGTAATGTTTTCCCATAACAACACCTTATACAGGTGTTGCACTTCGTTTGTGAGTTTAGAGGGTCCATCTTCGGTTTTGGTCCGACGGTGGAACGGATGGATTCCCGCCTGCGCGGGAATGACTAGATATCGGGATTCGCCGCCTTCGCGCGCCGTGACTGCACGATGTAGATGATCAGACCTGCGACAAAGAGCGTTACCGAGACGACCTGATTCCAGGTCGGTTGGTGGCCGAACACTTCGAAGTACATGGCATCTTCGTAGTAGCGGACATATTCGATGGCAAAGCGGAAGACAGCTTCGATCATAAACAAAAGCGCCAGCAATTGTCCGGCGAACTGTTTGCGCTTCATCATGAAATGCAACAGCAGGAACAGCCCCACGCCGTAAAGCGAACTGTACAATTGCGCCGGGTGCAGATGTTGATGACCAAAGACGTAGCTGGGAATCGAACCAGCGGGAAAAGCGACACCCCAAGGCAGGTCGGTTGGCGTCCCGAAACAACAACCGTTGAGGAAGCAGCCGATCCGCGTAATGCCCAGTCCGATCCCGACGGTGGGCGCGAAGTAATCAAGCGTCTCGAGAATGGCAATCTTCCGCAACCAACAATACAGAACAACCCCCACCGCCGCCAGCAGTATGCCGCCGTACAGGTTCAATCCGGCGATACCGTAGGTGTCGGAGGCAAACGGGTTGAAGGTTGAGCCCCAATTGCCGGCAAACTCGCCGAGGTGCAGCACCACATACGACAGCCGCGCCCCCACCACACCGCCGATTATCAGGATGTAGGCGATGGTCAGGAACTGCTCAATCGGCTTGCCGTCGCGCCGCGCCATGCGACTGATATACCAGACTCCGGCCATGAACGACAAGGCCAACATCAGGCCGTAAGCGCGGATGGGAATGGGACCGATTGAAAAAAGCTCAGGATGCATAGGCTGTGTTCTGCTCCTCGTCTGGCATCGGCGGCGTGAAAATGGCCAATGCGGTGATCAAGTCTTTGTGAATGTTCACTGTTTTGTTGTACTCTTCTGGTGCGCTTTCGCACCTTCTATGACCAGCACAATTTCTCCCTTGACGCTCCGGTCCGTGACGTGCTGCACCAGGTCACTGAGGTTACCGCGCACGAACTGCTCGTAGCGCTTGCTGATCTCCCGCGCCAGGCAGGCCGAGCGATCGCCGAGCACTTCGAGCATATCACGAAGGCACTTTTCGATACGGTGTGGTGATTCAAAAAAGACCAAGGTGTGATCGAAGGTCTTGATTTTCTCCAGCCGTGTCCTGCGCGCGGCCGACTTGTGCGAAAGGAATCCTTCAAAGAAAAAACGATCCGTCGGCAAACCCGAAGCTGTGAGCGCCGGAATGATCGCTGTCGGTCCAGGCAGGGGGATGATCTCGATTTCATCGTCAATGGCCGCACGGACGATGCGGTAAGCCGGATCGGAAATGCCCGGCGAGCCGGCGTCGGTGATGACCGCCACCGAACCGCCGCGGCTGAGGATCTCGGCCAACTGTCGTGCCCGCACCGCTTCGTTGAAATCGTGGTAGCTGATCAGTCGTTTTTTGATATCGAGTTTTTTCAGGAGCGTCCCGCTATAGCGGGTATCCTCACAGGCGATCAACTCCACTTCGTTTAGCACCTCCAGAGCGCGGCTGGTAATATCCCCCATGTTGCCGATCGGCGTCGGTACCAGGTATAGTTTGCCTGTCTCAGTGCTCACCTGCTCCTACTACTCCTCGAGGATAACATCGTTCGGTATCGGTTTCTTACCCAACGGGGCCACCTCCGGCAATCGCCTCTTGAAGGCGTTGCGATTCATCAGCGAAACAATGCGGCTGATATCGGCGGCGTGGAAACCCTCCGCTTCCAGCTTCGACATCGATGTTTCGCCATCTTCAACCAAGCGCACCAACAGTCGGTCAATCTGTTCGTAAGTGACGCCGATCTCACCCTCGTCGGTCTGGCCTGACCATAAGTCGGCGGTTGGGGGGCGGTCGATCAGTGCTTGCGGCACGCCGAGGGTGAGGGCCACCTGGCGCAGTTCCGTTTTGTAAAGTTGACCGACCGGGTTTATCGAGCAGGCGGTGTCACCATACCAGGTGGTGTAACCGAGGCATATCTCGGTGCGATTCCCGGTGCCCAGGACCAGGCGGTCCAACCCATGGGCGAGGTCGAACAGGATCGACATCCGCTCGCGAGCCATCTTGTTGCCCGCGCGCAGTCGGTTGCTGTCGCCAAGTTGCTGATAGTAGACATCGATCATCGGCGAAATGTCCACCTGTCGGCCTTCGATGCCGAGATGATCAGCCAGTTGCCTGGCCAGTTTGATCGATTCGATGGCCGAACTGCGGTAAGGCATCATGACCGCAAGTACCTTATCCGCGCCGACTGCTTCCACTGCCAGAGTCGCGGAGACGGCCGAATCGATGCCTCCCGACACACCCACCACGTAGCCGTTCAGACCGGTACGGGCGAGGTTCCCTTTGATGAACCTCT
>DAOVOW010000261.1 GCA_030629485.1 bacterium | reverse complement strand
TAGTGACCACCCTGGTGACGCCACCGGCTTTGAAAATCTCGCTTTTGCGCGGGGACAAGAAGAGTGTATCACAGACCGGAGAGTCAGCAACAGCAAAAGCGTAGTTTGACTGTTGGCGACAAACGGTACCGCGCTGCCTGGATAGTGCTCTGTCCCGGGATTACGTTCACACAGTCTTGTGCCCGGCGGGAAACCACAGTCATGCGGGGCGATCTGAAGATCACCCCGCCACAACATAGGCACGTCTTTATGCGGGCGACTCCTCGGACTGAACCCTATGGGCATTCCGGCGGCGGTCCGTCGCTGAACGGTTATCGACCAGATAGGCGAGGTCTGCGGTATTGATGAGCCCGCCTTCACCGTGTCATTGCCCGGCAGGTAGTTACTCAGGCTCGGTACGGCGTCGCCGTGAACAGAGATTGCCGGATCATGTGATTATGTTCATAACACCGGACGCGTCACTTTATCCAGTTCACCTCTGACAGCCACAGTCAGCCGACGCCGGGTGAGAGGCTTTTTGACAAAAGCGCCGGCTCCCATCTTCAGAGCCGCCGCTCTGTGTGTAGGGGTATCGCTCTCGGGAAAACCCTAAGGGCCGGCCCTAAAGCTGCATAGCACCGGTCTGACGGTAATGCCAGCGGATGGCGTCACCGTTTTGCGTGACGTGTTTATCACACGCTACATCCCCCATGACACCGTTGACCGAGTACAACCAGTAATACCCACCTTCGTTGGAGATGGAGTTGATCCTGATGACGTAAGCGCCCTTTAGCGATGACATGTGCTTTACATCATGTTCTTTCACGAGAATATCGAATACTGTCAGGGAATCGATACCGGTCATCTCAAGAATGAGACTATCGGCGGGGTCGGCCAGGCCGGCGCGTTTCGTGTCCTGATCACCGGCTGCGGTGGTTTCGTCCTCTTTCTTGCCGCATGATACTGCCAGTACCAGGGCTAGAAACAACGTCGTAATAAAGGCGAGTCGAGTGGATTGTGTCATTGCTACCTCATGTTAAGCCAGAATTTTCATCGTGCCTTCATTATAGGTAAAGACAATCCATTCCCAAATCAAGATCAGCCGACATTTTCATACCGGGAATCTATGTGCCGTCAGGTGTCCCTGCCTGACGGCCTCTTGACTCATGTTACGCAGGTGTCGGGCAGAGACACCCGACACCACCAGCTCATCTCGGTATGGGTGGACCAGAAAAAACTTGAATAGTGCCCTTACAATCAGGTATGCTGTGTGAGAGGTCAATACATTATGGAATACGGACGCATTATCAGTGAGTCGTTTCGGATATCCTGGCGTTACAAATCGCTGTGGGTTTTCGGTCTGTTCGCCGGCAGTATCGGCACCGGTTTCAGTTTTGATCCAAGCTCTCGTGATATGTTCACAGGAAGGGACGGTTTGCGCGAGGCAATTGAATCGGCCGGTTCGGTGATTGGCCTGGAGTTTGTATTCGCATGGGTGATCGTAATCGCCATCATTGGCCTGGTTCTGATGGCCATCCACCTGGTTTGCCTTCCTGCCCTGATTGACGGCGTGAACAAGATCAAACGAGGCGGCCTCTTCCAACTGAGCAGTTCCTTTTCCGCGGGGCTGGACTTCTTCTGGCGTTTTTTGGGACTGGCTATGATCTCGATAATGATAGCGGCCCTGGGATTTGGCCTCAGCGTGGTCGTTGGACTGGCGTTGCCCGACGTTGACTCCGCAATACTGGTCATAATGGCGTTTCTGTTGTTGCCCGTGACCATGTTCATTGGATTCGTACTCACCAGTATTTTCACGCTGGCCCAACGCGCTATGGTGGTGCGTGACGTCGGCATTGCTGATGGATTACATGAGGGCTTCGAGCTTTTCCGGCGAAACTTCCTCAAATGCCTGGTGATATTTCTAATCTACATCGGCGCCTCGATCGGAGTCGCCTTCGGCGCCATACTGATCTTAGGGATCGTCGCGATTCCGATGGTGCTGTTGGCGCTGGTCACGGAGAGTGCTTGGATCCTGTTTGTCATCCTTGGTTTCATTGTCGGTTTCCCACTCTTGCTGGTGATGATAGCCTTCGCCACCACTCTGCTTCAAAATCTCTACACGCTCTTTTACTTCGAGTTAGTCGAACCGGGCGGACAAGCGCCGCCGGTCGAGACTGCCCCGGCTACTCCTCTGGCGTAGTTTTGCCTTGCTTTCGGGGTCAAGGAGCCAATTATTGTTCAGCATGAGAAGGATTTTTCCGGGATGTCTGGTCCTGCTGATTCTGTTTGGGACTGTTGCGGCACAGGATACGTACTATTCGTTCTTCAGCTACAACGGGTTCACCCCCAAAGTCGGAGTTAACGACCGTTCGACCGCCTTGCAGAGTTCGCTTTATCCTCAGATGTATCGACAGCAGGCGGTGCGTGGCGACATGCGCTGGTTAGCTCAGAACGACAGTTCGCTGGTATCCTTCTGGGAGGCACAGGGCGACACCGTCCTTCACATTATGCGCGAACTGTCCGGTATCGAATGGTACGAGTCGGAGTTCGATATCTATCTGGTCAGGTATTTTCCGACCCTTGGCTCCTCTGATCCGATGATCCTCCCCATTGGCGGTATGGGTGACGGGACCGTTTTCGAGGTTGCTCCGGACGGCAATCGGTTGATTCTCAATCTGTTGTTTCAATTGTCCCGGCGGATGCTGGCCCAGACGGTGCAGCCGGAGGATTCAGTGATACTCGGTATCGCTTACCACCCGTTGATGCAGCCCGGTCCCTATCGACAGGACAATCTGGCCATGCTGCTGGCCATGGCGACCTGTCAGAACATCATCGGATATGACTCAACTTATGATGCCTACCGATCCGCTTTCTGGAAATACCACACTCTCGGTCGTGAGATCTTTGAAAAGTATTTTCTCAACCAGTGGATCTTGAGTCCCGACCGCCCCCTGGCCGACTGGATCGCTGCCGAGCCTTATGGTTCACAGTTGGTCAAACTTACCCGTCCCCCGAAACCGGTTCGGCGAGGTTTGAACCCGAAGCAAAGGCAGTTCGTCGAGGGGTTGCCGCTGGAAGGTGAGTTGGGGTTCTCTGTCAGGCTGGACGAATCAAGCCGGTTGATGGTGAACCAGATCGACATGTATCGCCTGGCCTACGCCAACGGCCTCCGTGAAGGCGACCGTATTTTCAGGGTTGATGGTCGCAGGGTCAAGACGCAGAAGGCTATGGTGGAACGCATCCTCACCGGTCTCGACAACGGTGGGGCCATTCTTGAGATCATCAGGGAGGGCAATACCGAGACTTTGCTTCTGCAGCCGATGAAGACCCTGGACGAGACCGACTACTACTACCTCGATGCCTTTGAAGAATTCGGAACCGACTCCTTATCTACCCCGGTTGATCAGCCGGAGGAGGATGAGAGCGACTGAGTAGGTCAGGGCCATCTGTTCCTGACAGCGGTTCAGGCATCGCACAACAAACGTGACAAGAACTCGAGTATCAAATAGACTAGAAACGATGTCAGTACAAGAAGTACTATGGCACAACGGGGCATAATGTCGGGACGCTAATCATGAAGATAGAATCGCTATATCAAGATATCAGGACTCTTCTGTCCTCTGGGTACTACAGCATACCGAGGTTCCAACGACCATACTCGTGGACAAAGGATAACATCCTAGAGTTTTGGGATGATGTAGTTCGTAATGACCACGGCGACTACTTCATCGGATCAATGGTGGTCTTTGGCGAAGGGCCCCAACGCTACGGTGTAGTAGATGGACAGCAACGTTTGACTACTATCACGATCCTCCTGGCCGTACTTCGGAATGCCCTTGACGACCAGAAATACGGCGATCTCGCCAAGGGCATACAGGGCCTCATAGAACGAAGAAACATTGACAATCAGCAGGAGTTCGTGCTGTCGACTGAGACGTCGTACCCATTCTTCCAAGACCATATACTCAAGTTTGGTGATCCAGAAGTAGATGTGCAAACGATGAAAGAAGAAGAGAATCTCCGCAGTGCCTTCAGTCAACTACAGGAGTTAGTAGATCAGACAGTCGAAGGGGTTAACAGCGACCCGAAGATTCCCAGACGGGAAAAGCGCGCCGGCATAAAGAACAAACTTTTGCGCATAAGAGAAGCACTTCTGGACCTGAAGGTCATCTTTGTCAAGCTGGACAACGAAGATGACGCCTATATCATCTTCGAGACCCTCAACACTCGCGGCAAAGACCTTAGTTTAACAGACCT
>DAOVOW010000094.1 GCA_030629485.1 bacterium | reverse complement strand
AAGACCGCCTTCACAGATATTGCCGTAATCAGATAAGGAGCTTGTTGAATGTTCAAGAAAATGAGATTAGTCGGTTTCCTGGCCGGGCTGGGTATCCTGTCGACTTGCTGGATGGTCGGTTCGGCGCGGGCTGATGGGGGACAGTCGCTCTTTGATCGCGAGTTGCAGAAGGTGCGCTATAGTCTCAGCTATGAGGGGGTGGAATCGAATGCAGGTCTGTCGGTTGACGCGGAAGATGATATCACGCTGGCAGACCTGGCCCAGGCTGATGTGCGACCACCGGAGTACAAGTCCCCGGGCCGAGCGTTCTTGTATTCCCTGGCGGTACCGGGGCTGGGACAATACTATTCCGGCAGCAAGCTCAAGCCTTTGCTCTTTCTGGCCATTGAGGTATTCGGACTGTCCCAGGCCTTCAAGTATCACGGCAATGGGGACGACATCACGGCGGAGTTCGAGAAGTTTAACCGAGATCACTGGAACCACCCGGATAGTCTATACACCATCGGCGACGAAGACTATCAGGCCTATCAGGCCTACCTGATGTCAGCCTACGGCACCCTGCGTCCGGACACTCTGGATTCTGACGATCGAAAAGGTATTACCCATACCCTCCCCGATGTCCGGAATCAGCAGTATTACGAGATGACCGGCAAGTACAATCAGTTCGCCTGGGGATGGGATGACGCCACGCTCTACGGCGACAATCTTGGATACTTGATTACTGGCAGTGGTGTGCTGAAGGCGACCGACTCAGTATATTCAGATCATCGCCTGGAGTATGAGGGCATGCGCCACGATGCCAACAAAGAGTACGACAAGGGGATGAAGATGGTGTTTGTCGTCATGGGCAACCACCTGATTAGTGCCTTCGAGGCGTTTTTCGCCGCCAAGCGGCACAACCACGGGTTGAAGTATAATCAGCCGTTCTCGAATCTGAATGTCAAACCGTCGCTACGGTCGTATTCGTCGTGGAAAGACACTCCGTACGTGACGTTCAGCTACAAGTTCTAACAGTTGACGTATGAAGAGTTACTGGATCATATTCGGATTGTGGCTGGCCCTGGGGTCGATTTCTGCCTCGGCTGCGCTTAACGTTCCGTCGACGCCGATTCAGACGAGGCTTGCCGCCGAACTGCAAAGGCCCGGCTTCCCCGTACCTAATCTGTCGCTGCCCGGCAGTTTCGCGCAGCGCGATCGCGATGACTGGGGCGTGAAACAGGCCCATCCCGACCGCAAATCCGTGTCCAGGGCTGTGCTCTACTCGGCACTGTTGCCTGGCCTTGGAGAGTACTATGTCGGTAACCGCAAGAAAGCTCGTTACTTTTTCGCGGCCGAAGCTCTCTGGTGGCTGGGTTATCTTTCGTATCACACTTACGGTACGTGGAAAGAGGACGACTACATCAACTTTGCCCGCGAACGCGCAGGCGCCCAACTCGAGGACAAAGATGACCTGTTTCGCGACTGGGTCGGTTTTTACAATGATATCGATCACTTTAACGAACGGGGTCAGGTCCAGGACCGCGATCGACCGTACCTGGTCGACAACGAATCCAATCACTGGCGCTGGCGTGATCCGGGCGACAAAGCGGCCTACCGGGAGTTGAAAAACCGCAGTCGCGAAGCATTTCGCCGACGAGATTTTACGATCGGTCTGATGATTCTCAATCGGATCGTGTCGGTTATCGATGCTGTTCACGACGCCAGACAAACGCGCAAACTGTTTGGCGCAACCCCGGCGGCTGACTACCAGCAGCGGTTCGGTTATCGCCTGGATATCGATCCGCTGAGCGCTGACCGGCAGATTCAGTTGTCCCTGTTTGCCCGTTTCTGACGCCCGGCGGGCGAGGCTATGTATGTACCGACTTTCGATTCTGTTGATACTGATTTCGTTAGCCTGTGGCGGCCCTCCTCGCGGGCCACTCGTCCGACCATCCCATCCTCAAATGCCCACGGCGCTGCTGGTGGAGCAGGTGATCACGGGTACGGTACTCGGACAGGAGCTTCAGAACCCGGTAGGATTAGCTGTTGCCCCCGACGGAATCACCTACCTTGCGGACAACGGCAACAATCGTCTGATACGTTTCGACTCGACCCTGAACGCTACCCACGAAATCGGGGGCTATGGTTTCAGTGCCGGGTTGCTCAACAATCCGACCTTTGTCACTCTTGACAACGCTCTCAACCTTCTGGTGATCGACGAAAGCAATCGCCGTATTGTCCGTTACGATGCGCGGCTCAATTTCGTCGACGAGATTGAACTCCGCGACGAAGACGACCCCTTCAAGTATGGTCATCCCTCGGGAGTGGCCGTGACCGACTATGGCGAGGTCTGGGTTGTCGATCGTGACCAGGACCGTATCGCCCTGTTTGACAACGCCGGGAAATTCAGCCGCTTTATCGGTGAGTTCGGTTACGCCGGCGGCCAGCTTCGAAGCCCGGAAAAAGTCACGACAATTCCCGACGGCGACTTCGTGGTGGCCGACAAAGGCAACTCGCGACTGGTATTCTATGATTCCTACGGCAGTTTCTCGCGCGAAATCGCCGGAGCAATAGTGAACGATCCGGTGGCCATGACCTTCGATGGAAATCACCTGTGGGTGTTGGAAGCATCGAGTGCTCGCATAGTGAGTCTCGATATTAGCGGACGAAGACCTCTGGTGGCGATCCCGATATTGGTCGGGAATAAGAAGGGATTGCGCAATCCTCGTGATATCGCGGTCTTTCCTGATGGACGCCTGATAATTTCTGACAGCGGCAATAATCGCCTGGTAATCTGTCGCGTCCTGTATGATGAACCGGACTAAGGTCCAGCGTAGCCGCCGCTTCAGAGCCGCTCGCGGCAACAGCGATCATATCGTCCATCTATGCCTGGTGCTCCTGCTAATACTGGCCGGTAGCTCTCACGCCGCCGCCATCCGCAAGGTGCTTTCCTCAGATGAGATTCCCAAACGACTCTTTATCGGCTCGCACTTCATCTTTCACGAGTCCGATTCCCTGTATCTCAACGGTCGACTCTTGCAACGTGGTGATGACTACTCGTTCAGCGCGAACCTGGGTGCGTTCGATCTTTCATCACTTGAAATCTCACCGGGCGACACCCTGATCGCCTGCTACCGGAAACTGCCGCCCTGGCTGGAGGTGAGCTACGGACGCGAACTGCCCCCGGCCTCCACATCTGCAGCCACAACTCCCCGGCCACAACAGCGACCGGTTGGCGTACTGTCGAGAACATCCGCATCTAGTGTATCCATCAGCGGCGCCAAATCGTTTCGGTTCTCAGCCCGCACCGCCGGATCATCGGAGTTCAGCCAGTCGTTGGACTTGACGATCTCTGGCGAACTGGCGCCGGGAGTGACCATAACCGGCGCCGTGTCGGATCGTGGCTACGATCCCTCGTACGGCACGGCCAACAGCCGCCTCAATGAACTGGACAAAGTCAACCTGAGGCTGACCTCGCCATCTATCACGGCGCAGGTTGGCGACATCGAAACGATCGATCGTCTGTCATCGGTTGCGCCCACTTCGCGCGCAGCATCCGGTGCGATGTTCGTTGTGCAAAGGGAGCGCTGGCACGTCGATGCAATGGCAGCGCGCCCCAAGGGCAGGTATGCCTCGGTGCGCTTCATGGGGCGTGACGGTCTTCAGGGACCCTACGCAATCAGTGAATCCGGGCGACCGCTGCCGGTGGCGCCGCGCTCGGAACAAGTGTGGCTCGACGGCGAGCGGCTCGAACGGGGCACCAACAAGGACTACACCGTCGATTACCCGACCGGCCGCATCACTTTCAACGTCAACCACCCAATCGACAGCCGTCGACGTATCGAGGTCGATTTCCAACCGCTGGCAAGCGGTTACAAGGGTGAACTGTTGTCAACCGGGGGGAGCGCCATATTCGGGGACTCATTGCTGACGATCGCTCTGGAGTTACGTCGGGACGGTGACGACAAGGATCAGCCGCTGTGGGGTGAACCGACCGCCGAAGATCGCCGGCTGCTTGCCAGGGTCGGTGACAGCACGGTGCTGGCCGTGCGCTCCGGCGTGCGACCGGACTCGACCGGGTCGTACCTTCTGGTAACCGACAGTCTGCCGGACTCGGTTTACCAGTACGTGGGTCGGGAGAACGGCGATTATAGCATAACCTTCAGTTTCGTCGGCGTCGGCGCAGGCAGTTATCGATTCCTGGGCACTGACCAGTACGAATACGTCGGTGACGGGGGCGGCGATTACCTTCCGGTCGTCGCGCCGATTGCCCCGGAGCGTGCCGATCATTACCGCCTCCGCGCCCGGTTGAGAAGCCGTGTGCTGGGGCAGATCAGCACCGACATACGACAGAGTGTTTATGATCGCAACCTGTTTTCATCTCTCGATGACAGCGACAACGACGGACTCTACTACCTTCTGCGACTGGACAAGAAGTTCGGAAAGTCGGCCCGGACCAATGAGCTGTCACTCGAAGTCCGTCATCGCCAAACGGAGTACCGAACGCATGAGCGTTTGAACGCTCCGGAGTTCCAACGCGAGTTTTTGCTCCCGGAACATTACACGCCAACATCGGATGAGACCCTGTACCGTTGGCAGGGAGCCGTAACGCCGAGCCGATTCGTGACCGTGCGCACAGGGCTGTCACGTCTCGAGTATGAGCATGTCTTTAGCTCGAACAAAGTCAACGTGAGAGCGGAAATGAAGCCGCATTATCGCGTCGAGGCTGTTGCCGGGTTTGAAGGGATGAGATCAAGGTTCACGTCGGGGGATAGTACGCAGCGCGGCAACGGTGAGTACGCTATGGGACAATTGCGATTACTGTTGGCCGATGGTATTACGCTGTCGTCCATGCTTGAGTCCGACAATCGCAAACATGACTACAGCGGCACCGGTCAGGGGACCCGTTACCAGCGCTACGAACTGGGTTTGAGCGGCCGGAGTGAGAGCCTCCGATACGAACAGTACCGCGAAGACAGCCTGACCGGGCGGTGGCTTCGGACATTTCAGCGCCGACGCGCCTCACTGGCATCAAATCGCCGGCTCGGCGATCTCAGCTACCAGTTCATCGTGACACACCAGTGGTTGGACAAAGTTTTGTCCGCGGAGAAGAGTTTTCTCGGACGTTTGGGCTATCGTTATCATGACGGCAAACGAAATCTGACCGTCGACGGCGCTTATGTTGTTTCCACCGAGACCCGCAACGCCCGTGGTCTGACCTATCTGGAAGTGGAACCGGGCCGGGGGAACTTCATCTTTCAAGACGGAACCTACCTGCCCGACCCGGACGGCGATTACATCCAGGTCGAAGAACTACTTTCCGACCGTTCCCGCGTGCGGCGCGGCGAGAGGAGCTTTCACCTCAGACGGGAATTCAGCCAGGTGTACATTCGCTTCGACTCCCGCATCGAAGAGGAACTGCTCGATGAGGGCGCACGAGAATGGTACTGGCTCGTTCCCTTTCTCTCCGACAAGTCTCAACCGTTCCTGTTCTACGACCGACGATACGACGCCGATATACGACTGGCCAAGATGCACAGTTTTCATGTAGTCAACTTGTCATACAGCGAGGACATGCAGCAGCGGTTGGCGGCCGGTGAGGTCCGACAGCGTTCGCACCGTAAGGAATCAGTTGGTTTGAAACAGGTGGTCGACGAACTGTTCCTTGAGGAAACGCTTGATCTCTTTCAAATCGATCGCGACCAGTCGTACGGGGGGGGCGGCGATGTTGACGGCTTCAAAGTCGGGTTGTCGGCCCGACGACGCTTCTCAACTTTGGAACTGACTGTCGGTGGAGTCTTTCGCCGCGCTGAATCATCGCAAGGTGAACTTTCACGAATCTACCTGGCATCGCTGGGAGCGCGCCGGCAACTTGCGCGCAAGGGAGAGCTACGCACCCTTATTGAGTTGTACACGCAGCAACTAACGAATATCGGCACCACGCCATCTTACTTCCTGACCGACAACAAGCCGGGGGAACGTGGCGCTATCTGGTCGGTGCGTCTGAACTATGGTCTGAAGGGTGAACTCCGCCTCAATTTTTCGCTCACCGGAAGACACGCCGACAATCGCACGGCTCGTCTCACCGGGCGCGGCGAACTGGTGGCTGGGTTTTGATGGGTATGGGTAGAATCATACTGTACATACTTCTGGCTGGGTGGTTGACCGTAGATGCGGTCGCGACGCAAGTCGTCTATCGAGGTGAAAGACCGGTGACTGCAAAACAGATCGAACGTCTGGCGGCAAATCACGCGTTTGACGGAAGTTTGGTCGACACCGTGCTGACCATATTGTGCAGCGAGGGGTACCTGGATGCCCGGGTGGAAAGATCCGACGATAGCCTTATCATAGACAGTGGCGCACGTTCGCGACTGGCGCGTATAGTCGTCACCGGCGATTCGACTTTCAATATCAGAATTCACGATTACTTCAGCCGTCACAATCTGGAAAGCCACATTGAAGATCAGTTGCGGCATCTCTACGATCAGGGATACCACTATGCATCGATACAGATCACCGGTGTACGTCGTGAGGGTCGGTCAATCGAGGTTGATGCGACTCTTAACCGCGGACCGATAGTACGAGTGGCGGACGTGCGCTATCTTGGTTTGGAGCGAAGCCGGCCGGAACAGATTGCCAGGCTCCTGCCGATTCGCCGCGGCGATACGCTGACCAATGAGGCTCTGCAGGCTACGGAAGCGGCAGCCGATAGAATCGGCTACGTCACCTTCCGGCCGCCGATCAGGGTACAGCCGCAGCCGGGGTACCAGGCCGCGGTGCTTGAATTACAATTCGATGAGAAGAAACAGTTCCGGATCGAGGGAACCGGTGGCTACATCCCGGACAATTCAACCGGGCTGGTCTGGTCGCTGCAGATGGGTTTCACCAACATGTTCGGAGATGGTCGACAGGCCAGATTGCTCTCGGAACGCCGTGAAAAAGGGCGCAACAGCCTGGCCCTGGAGTATCGCCAGCCGTTGTTCCTGGTGGGCATGGGTGAACTGGCGGTGAGTGCGGCGACCCGGGACTACCGTGATCAGTTCTATGAGTTCACCGCTTCATTGCAATACTCCTCCGGTTTCCATTCGGGCTGGGAAGGCACTCTCGGATTGGCCTACAAGTCGGTGACTCCGGCCGAGAGCCAACCCTCATTTCGACGGTACACTGCGACGGTGTCGATGTCGCACGGAGAACTCCTGCCGCTAAGTAACCCGATCCGAGGTT
>DAOVOW010000105.1 GCA_030629485.1 bacterium | reverse complement strand
TCATTGCGAGCGACCGAAGACACTCGTGTCGTTGGGAGCGCGGCAATCTCTCTGGCGCTGTCTACCAACGAATTGAGATTGCCACAGCCACGCCCTTGAAAGCCACTTGTGGCCGCGTGGCTTCGCAATGACGGCCTCTGGGGTTTTTCAACAAGCCTGTTCGTCCGGGTTTCGCTCTTCGGGGATATGTGATTACGACGGCCCCGACAAATGTCCAGGGCACCCTTGCTTCGGAGGGAGAAGGGCGGATGTGGACATCTGCCGTCTACGATGAAGAGCACACGCCTAAATCCCCTCTCAGGGAACCTTCCAAAAACCCACAATATTGTGCGCGGCAGACCTCCCGGTCTGCCCGTTTGAAGGACGTATCCAAGGTAGTCAAGGGGCAGACGAGGACGTCTGCCGCCCACAGCAAAGGAATAACCACTACCCGGTAGTTTTTGGAAAGCCCGTCAAGAGGGGACTTTCAAGACGCTCGGTGTGCTGCGGGCACTCCCTTGATTGTCATTCTGGTGGAAGCCAGAATCCAGTGTTTACCCACGAAGTACGTCGCCCTTCGACTCCGCTCAGGGTGACGTTTTGTCAGGAACGCAGGGGTCTTGCAATTTCGTGTCGAAACCGCCCTTTGACTACGCTCAAGGTGACATTGGTCTGCACGAGGCGTGCAGCGCCAGCGAGTAACTTGTTACTTTTTTACGCGGTACATGCACTTCACCGGCAGCGTGTAGCGCGTGCGGTTGGCATCGTTGATTTCAAAGGTCAGGGAATGTTCGAATTCGGTTTTGATGGCATCGTCGTGCACGATTATCCCACCCCAGGCGGAATCATGTGCTTTGACTATTTCCGGTAACTTGACATCGAACACATGATCGGCGTGGTCGATCAGTGTGATTTGGTAGTCAACGCTATCCTTGTTGTGGATATAGAACCTGGCCTTGGTTCGCGGTTTGGGTTTGAACTGGGAGACATCCAACCGGGCCGGGCTGAGATGGATCGGCATGATCGTGTCCGGTTGTGGCAATAACTCGGATGAAATCTTGATGTACTCTTTGGCCTCCCCGATGTTGGTTTCGAGGTAAGCGGTCTTATTGACGTAACCCCGGAAAGACTTGGTGGAGAAAAACAACTCCAACGTCGTCTGTTCCCCGGGAGCAAGCACCGAGTCCTCAAGCGGCGCCTTGGTACAGAAGCAACCGGTTACGATTTTCGTAATCCGCAGGGTGTCATCACCAACTGAAGAGATGGTGAAACGATGACTGACCACCGCGTGTTGTGAAATCCGACCGAAATTGAAAGCATCTTCGCCAATCTCTATCGCCGGACCAGCCTGTGCCGAGGCGCCAACGATCAGCACACACATTAGTATTCCGGCGGCGGTTATTGCAGCTTTGTGTATGTAGCGTCTTATGAGAGTCATTGATCCAAACATAGTTTCGAACCATTCATGGTTGTTAATCTTCCAGGGTGAATAGTTGTATTGCACCGACTCAGATTATGGTGAACAGGCGGTCGAAACGAACCTTATCTCCAAAGTGTACGGCTTCATGGATGAACATCCGCGGCACCGACAACGGGTCCTTCCAACTGACATCCGGTGAGGGTGCCCGCGAGTCATCCCACGACCAGTGGATCATCAACGCTTTACCGACTATCAAATCATTCGGCACCGGGCCCCACCAGCGTGAGTCGTATGAGTTGTCGCGGTTGTCGCCCATCATGAAAAAGTGATTCAATGGCACTACGATCGGTCCAAAATCATCGCGGACCGGCCGTACCCGCCGCTGACCGGTCGGCAGGGTGTCGGTATATTTGGCATCATCCCGCTCCGGGAATAGCTGACCGTTGACGTGAAGTTGTTTGTTCCTTATTTCGACAGTGTCGCCGCCGACCGCCACACATCGCTTGATATATCTGGTGATCGAGTCGCCGGGAAAGAAGAAGACCACGATGTCGCCGGGCGCCGGCTCTCTCAGAGCGGGAAAGCGGTAATCCACGAAGGGCAGTCGGGCGCCGTATATGAACTGGTTGCAAACCAGGAAATCCCCTATCAGCAGCGTATTCTCCATTGAGGCCGATGGTATTTTGTAAGCGGCCAGGACGCTGGTTTTCAGTAGCACGAAGAGAGCGGCGTAGATTGCTATTTCCCGAAGTGTCCGCCAGCCGGAAAAATCGCTGCTTCTCGCTTCTACCGATGGTTTTGCTCCAGTTGGGCTTTCTAGTTGGTCGTTTCTCATTGGTCCGTCAAGCATCTCCGTCTTAGGTTACCGCTAATTGTCTTATACGTTCAATGGAGCTTTTTGTCTCCGCCCATTCGGTTTTTTGGGTAAATCGGATGATCAAGGTTCCCGCTACACCCGTCAGTCGTTAGGACACCAGGTTGAACAGTCGTTTCCAGCGGACTTTGTCAAAGAAATAAACGGCATTGTGAACAAACAGTCGAGGCACCGACAGCGGATCTTCGACCGACACCTCGCCCGATGGATATACTTCGTCATCCCAGGACCAGTGGATTAGAATGGCCTCGCCCAGTATATTCGCCTCCGGCACCGGACCCCACCAGCGGGAATCATAAGAATTGTCGCGGTTGTCACCCATCATGAAGTAATGCCCCGGCGGTACCACAAACGGTCCGAAATTGTCGGGGCTGTCCACTCCGCCGGGACCACGCGACGCTATTCGTGATTTGGTGAACTTGACCAGGGGTGGGTCGGGGAACCGCTTGCCGTTAACATGCAGTTGCTTATCCTTTATTATTATGGTATCACCGGCCACCGCTACGCAACGCTTGATGTACTTAGTAACGCCGTCTTTGGGGAAGATAAAGATGACCACGTCGCCCGGCTCCGGGTCACCGATGGCCGGTAGCCGCCAGCCGACAAGCGGTATCCTGGCACCGTAGACGAACTTGTTGGCCAGCAGGAAATCTCCCACCAGAAGCGTGTCCTCCATAGACTGAGATGGAATCTTGTACGCCTCGACGATCGACGTCTTGATGATCACCGCCAGGATGACCGCTATCAGAACCTGCTTGAAATTATCCCAAAGTGAAACGGAAAAACTCGATGTTGCCATCTATCTGTCCTATTCGATTTGGTCCGTCCGACAATCCATATCAGTCATACGCAGAAACAGGGTCATCGTTCGCAGGCATGATTTGCCGTCGAGCCTCAATAACCACGAACAACCCGAATGACATCATTATAGGTTACCAGCAGGATGAGTCCCAGAATCATCACCAGCCCCACCTGCTGTGCCCATGTCCGGGTCTTGATTGAAAGCGGACTCCCACGGAGTTTCTCGACGGCCAGAAATACGAGATGCCCACCGTCGAGGATAGGTATCGGTAGCACGTTCAGCACGGCCAGGTTAACCGACAAGAGGGCCATGAAAAAGAACAATGCATAAGCTCCTCGCCGGGCCTGCTCACCGGATTGAGTGGCTATGAATATCGGCCCCCCGACCGCCTTCATGGATACCTGTCCGGTCACGAACAGCTTGAGGAATCGAAAAGTCTCTGCTAACAGAATATGGGTGGCGGCAAATGACTGTACCACCGCCCCCCCCAAACTGTACTGTTCCCGCCCCAGGATCTTTTCCGCGAAACCGATAAGCCCCAGCGTGTCCAGACCTCCCTCGGCGTTGCGCACCGGTTCCGCCAGCGTGGTGATGAGCCTGGTGATCGTGTCACCCTCGTGAACCCAGATCAACTCGATCTGCTCGGCTGGAAGGGCGTTTATGCGCCGGCGTACGCTGTCCATTTTCGTCATAATTTCGCCGTTGACGGCAATAATCTGATCGCCGGACTTGAGACCCGCCAACTCTGCTGGGGCGTCGGCTTTGACATCGCCAACCAACACTCGATCCGGATCGGTAAGCACCTTGCCGCCGGCAAAGAAATAGAGACCGAACAGGATAATCATCGCCAGCAGATAGTTCATGAATGGTCCGGCGAATATCACTGCGGCCCGATGGGCAATTGGTTTGGACAGAAACTCATCAGGCGCCCCGGCACTCTGTTCCAACGGATTGTCTCCGGCCATTTTGACATACCCGCCTAACGGGATGATCCCGATACAGTAAGTAGTCTCCCCGATCTTCCGGGAGAAGATATTGGGTGGGAAACCGAGCGAAAACTTGTCGACCCGAATGCCCGCCTTCTTGGCCACGAGAAAGTGACCCAATTCGTGAATGAAAATCAAAATTCCGAGAACAAAAATGAATGCTGCTATTGTTACCATTATATAGAGTCCACTATCCGGGTTGCTGTTTTCCTGGCCAAATCGTCCGCCTCGAGAATATCATCGAGAGTCGGCGTTGACACAACTTTTATTTTGTCGACCGCCTCTTTGATAATTCGAGCGATCTGCGTAAACCTGATCTCGCGGTCCAGGAAGGCGCTCACGGCTACTTCATTGGCGGCGTTGAACACGGCCGGTGCCGTGCCTCCAGTGGCGGCGACCTCGAAAGCTATCTTCAGCGGTTCGAAGCGTTTGAGATCGGGCGGTTCGAACGTCAGACTGTTGAGTCGACTCATTTCCAGCCTACCGAACTCCGACTCGACTCGCTGGGGCCAAAACAACGCATACGTAATGGGTAAACGCATATCGGGGGAGGATAGTTGCGCGATAATCGAACTATCGACAAATTCCACCATTGAATGTACGATTGACTGCGGATGGATCACCACCTCGATTTTTTCGACCGGCACCTGAAAAAGAGCCACCGCCTCGATCACTTCCAGTCCCTTGTTAGCTAAGGTGGCGGAATCGATGGTGATCTTACGACCCATCTGCCAGGTGGGATGTTTCAGCGCCTGTTCAGGTGTGATATCGTCGAATTTCTCCAGCGGGTAGTCTCGGAACGGTCCTCCGGAAGCGGTGATGATGATCTTGCGGAGTTCTTCTTTCTTCCCCGAGCCGAGGGCCTGCCAAATAGCGGAGTGCTCGGAATCGATCGGCAGAATGGTCGCGCCACTCTTTTGGATCAGGGGCGGGAACAGTGGTCCCCCGGCCACCAGCGATTCCTTGTTGGCCAAAGCCAGACACTTTCCGCATTCGACGGCGGCCAGCGAGGCGCGCAGGCCGGCCGCGCCGACTACGGCGTTGATGATCAGATCGGCTCCGGTGAGAGAGGCCAAATTGACCAATTCGTCTTCACCGGCGACGAGCTCCACCGGCAGGTCTTTCAGATTAGTCTCAAGCTGAGCGGCCCTGGTCTTGTCGACAATACAGACGACATCCGGCTGAAACTCACGGCACTGTTGCGCCAACAATTCGATATTGGAGTGCGCGGCCAGGGCGCGGACATTGAACTGCTCTCGGTGCTTCGCAACCACCTCGAGAGTGGATCGACCGATTGAGCCGGTCGAACCTAACAGGACTATATCGCGTTTGGCTACAGTATCCATATTCCAGTGGTGGTCGAGTCTTCAGACTCGATCACATACTCCCGCGCGATCTGAAGATCACGCGGGCACAACAACGATTTTTCGTTTCATCAAAGCGTCCATTGGCCACCAACGGTCGCTCTATTGTGGGGCAGGTCTCTGGCAGACCTTTGGCTGGTGGCAGGAGTCGTGAAGTTCTGCCCTACAAACCCCGGATTCTTCAGCCGGCCTTACAGAGGGTTGCCGTCGGCGTCCGACAGGTAGACTTTTCGCATCACCACGTCATCGGTCGGTTTGGATATCTCTCTGGGATTGGAGGGGTTGGCTGTGCATTCCAACTCACCGATTGCGTGCAAGGTCTCGTACCCTTTCAGGAGATGACCAAACACCGTGTACTTGCCGTCCAGACCTGCCGTTGAGCGGGTGCGCTTCAGACAGATGAAGAACTGAGACGAAGCACTGTTGATATCACGACTGCGGGCCATCGAAAGGGTGCCCTCGATATGCGGCAAGTCCGAAAACTCGGCCGGCAGAAAGTACCCGGCGTTGCCGGTGCCGTCACCCTGGGGATCACCACCCTGGATCATGAAGTTCGCTACCAACCGGTGGAAAATCAACCCGTTGTAAAACCCATCTTTGGTGCGGGCTACGAAACTGTCGGCGTGAGCAGGGGCAACATCGCGATACAGCTCCAGCGTCATGTTACCAAAGTCAGTTGCAATAGTGACGATGGTGTTGTTCTTGTTTCGGATCGTCGGACGCTGTCCTACCAGACTGTCACTCTCGACACCAACAGGTTGAACTTCTTGGGGCTGTCCTTTCTTTGCGGTGGCAACAGTGGAGTCGTTTTCGGCGGCCTTGTCTTTTGCCTCGCCGTTGTCGGAGCAGGCGAGCATCCCTAACAGACAAATCATAGCAGCACACAGTATTAAGACTCTGGTTTTCACGATGGTTCCTTTCTCGTTGTCGAACTTCGATTGTCGGCGCGAATATAGAGGCTGGGACAGCGGCTGTCAAGGCTGGAATCCCTTGCAGCCCGTCGCCAACGCTATGAATCCGTTTGCAGGAAAGTGATCAATACTTGAACAGTTGTGACGCTGAAGTGTTTAGGCGTGTTGTACAATTCGTTGTGGGGCAACGCGGTAGGCTGGCGGTCCGAAATTTGCTTGCTTTCTTAGCGGAAGAGTATGTTTAAGCCATAATAGTAATCGAGGTCCCGACATGATAAAAGCTGCCGCTGGATTGATAATCGTCGCCGTAGTCTTGACGGCATCACCTTTAGGTGCTTTTCCAACCGTTCATTTATCTGAGGATATC
>DAOVOW010000180.1 GCA_030629485.1 bacterium | reverse complement strand
TGCCATACTGCGCCCACCGTTTTGACCTGACCTATCTGATCGGCGAAATGATCGGAGAATTGGCTTGCTCGCATACGTATGTCGGCGGCGGTGAAAAAGCCCGCATTCCCGGCAGTGAGGTCGGATTATTGGGAGTTGATTTTGAAGTTGACCACCAAGCCGATCAAGTCAGAATAAGCCGCATCCTTCGCGGCGAGAACTTCGATGAGAATCTCCGTTCACCCTTACGGGAACCCGGCGTTGGCGTCAACGAAGGCGACTATCTTCTTGCCATCGATGGTCATCAGGTCGCGACCGGGGTTAACCCCTATTCCTTGATGGTAAACAAGGCAGACAGGCTGGTCACCCTGACTGTTAATAGCAACCCGACCATGAAGGGAGCGCGTGAAGTAACTGTCCGGCCGATTGCCTCTGAAGAAGCCCTACGATATTTCAACTGGGTAGAAGACAGACGGCTGTATGTCGACTCCCTCTCCGGCGGGCAGATCGGTTATCTGCACATTCCGGACATGGACAGCTATGGACTATACCGTTTCGCCAAGATGTTCTATCATCAGCTGCGCAAGCCAGGATTGATTATCGACGTCCGCTATAATGGTGGCGGGTTTGTTTCTGGATTGATACTGGATCGTCTCCGCAAAGTGATCGTGGCAATGCATGCCTCACGAACATTCGAACCCGGACCGACCCCGGGAACCGGTATTAACGCCCACATGGTGACCCTAATGAACGAGCGCTCCTGCTCCGACGGCGACTACTTCCCCTACTTCTTCCGTAAATATGGGCTGGGCCCCTTGATGGGGAAACGTACTTGGGGCGGCGTGATTGGCATTCGTGGCTATCGCCCGCTGATCGATGGCGGATATTATACTTCGCCGGAGTTCAGCATCTTCTCGCTTGACGGTGAGTGGATCATGGAGAACATCGGAGTGGAGCCGGATATCGAGGTTGATAATCTGCCAGACAGGTTGGCGCGTGGTTACGATGATCAACTTCAGGCGGCCATCGACTATGTAATGGACAAGATTAGATCGGAGGGTCGTCCGACCCCGTTGCCGACTCTCCCCGGTCCACCGGAATCGAGGTAGACTAAGGGTATCGACGAGTCAGACATGCCTTCAAAGGTGGACACTAAGCGGGCGCCAACAGAGCAAGAGTAGGTCGAGACAACAAAGGTCCCGACACCGACAGCAGAATCGTTGGGTTGTGGACTGGCGCGGCGTTGTTCTAAATCTTCCGCTTGCGTTTGGGCACGTGCTCTTGCTACACTGTGTTTTGAGGAAGAGATATAGCTTTGAGAGGATCAATCATGACAAAGCGTGCTGCTATTCCTGTATACATCGGTTTGATTGTTGTACTGGCCACCGTACCGTGCCCGGCATGTACTAATCTGCTGGTAACCAAGGGAGCCTCGGCAGACGGCTCGGTAATGATCACCTACACCTGCGACGGCGAGTTTCACCCGACTCTGGAGTACAGTCCGGCGGCGGACCACCCGGATGGAGACTCGGTCGAGATTACTGAGTGGAGCGGCAAGGTCCGCGGCAAGATTGCACAGGTCGCTCACACGTATGCCGTGGTCGATCTGATGAACGAACATCAACTTGCCATAAGCGAGACCACCTTCGGTGGCCGTGAGGAGTTGCGCAACCCTGACGGTTTGTTGCATTACTGGGACATGATGGTGCTTGCGCTCAAACGAGCCAGAACGGCACGTGAGGCAATCAGGGTAATGACCGACCTGGTGGCTGTGCACGGCTACCGCTCGGGCGGGGAAACGTTTTCCATCGCCGACACCAAAGAGGTCTGGATCATGGAAATCATCGGCCCCGGTCCGGGCGGCGAGGGAGCGCATTGGGTTGCGCTGCGCATCCCGGACGGATACATATCGTGTCACGCCAACAAGGCGCGCATCGGGGAGTTCCCCCTGGATGATCCGGAGAATTGTTTATATTCAGAGGATGTTATTTCTTTCGCCGTCGAGAAGAACTACTATGATCCCAACTCCGCTGAACCGTTCCGCTACCGTGAAGCTTACTGTCCGGCCACGCCAAAGAACAGACGGTATGCTGACGGGCGGGTGTGGTCAATCTTCCGTCGCGCCGCACCGTCGGAAAACTTCTCACCCGACTACCATCGATCTGTGCCGGACGCCGAACCGTATCCACTGTGGATCAAGGCTGACAAAAAGCTTTCCCTCTCAGACGTTTTTTCCTTGATGCGAGATCACTATGAGGGAACACTTTATGACATGACCAAGGGAGTCGACGCCGGGCCGTATGGGACTCCCAATCGTTGGCGCCCAATGACCTGGCGACCGGACAGCGCGGACACAATCGGTCCAGAATATGCCTGGGAGCGTCCTATCTCAACGCAGCAGACCGGTTTCTCTTTCGTATCGCAGTCGCGCGGCTGGCTACCCGACAAGATTGGCGGTGTCTACTGGTACGGTGTTGACGACACCTATACCACCTGCTATTTCCCCTTGTACTGTGGTATTAATGCCATTCCGGAGTCATTCACGGTCGGCAAACTGGGAGCTTTCTCGTGGGAATCGGCCTGGTGGGTGTTTAACTTCGTAGCCAATTTTGCCAATCTGAAATACTCGTTCATGCTGCCGGAGATTCAGGCTGTCCAGAGTGATTTGGAGGCAACGTTCCTGACATTGCAGCCGGCGGTCGAAAAAACAGCACTGGAGTTGTCGGAGTCTGATCCGGAACTAATGACACGCTACCTGACGGACTATTCGGTAATGCACGCCGAGCAGGTGGTGGATCGCTGGAAGACACTGGCCGAGCATTTACTGACGAAGTACAACGATGGCTACGTTAAGGACGAGAACGGCCGTCCCAAAGAACGAGGTTACCCGGAAAGCTGGTTGCGCAAAGTGGTGCGGGCACGTCCTGATCAATTCCGTCTGCCCAATGTCGATACGACAGTTTCGGAAACGAGACTGATTGATTGAGAGATGCGAAACTCAAGGAGGGGGAAAGCTCGGTATTCTCGTTGCCCAGAGGAGAATCATTCAGTTGCAGCCAGCCCGGCGGCCCGCCATTCATGGTGGGTTTCTTCGTTAGGCACGTGACGCCATGCGAGAGTGAGGCTTGGCTTAAGTATAACTTTGTATCAATTGCGACTGCGTCAGGCAGAAATGTGGTCACAAACTGATCACCAAGCCATTTGATTTCCACATGGGCTTAGTGTCCCCATTTTGGATCTATGTACCTGAATTTCCTTGATTTGGTGAACACATTGAGAAGATAGGATTTGCGTCTGGGCAGTCGCGGGATTAACTTAATACGATAAGTCTCGTTTGCGCCAAAGATGTCGCCAAGACCTATCAGGCCGGAGAAGTTCAGGTCAGGGCCATCAGGGCCGGTGGCCCATCCGCTTGCGGAGGGATTCCAGGGATCATGTTCAGTTCGTCCAGTAGTCGTCAATATATGCCGGCTCGTCTATGTTGGCACGAGGAACCCGGGACTGGATCACCATCTGCGCAGGGATGACGGAAGCGCGGACAACTCGGGAGAACTTTGCCCCCTCCTACAACCTCATGTGCCTAAAATAGCTCCGCGTCACTTTCACCACCTTCAGTGAGAGCAGCAGCGTGCTGATTAAAGTCGGGATGGCCATCATCGCGAAAGCCGTATCCAGGATGTTGATCACCATGTCCTGCGTCCAGATGGCCGCGAAGATGAGACTCAGTATGTAGACATAGATATAGTAGCTGCCGAAGTTGTAACCGAAAAGATACCTCGAACATTTCAGGCTGTAGTACGAGTACGAGATCATCGTCGAGATCGAGAACATGATGATGATCAGCGTCAGCAGATACCGTCCAATTCCGGGCATCGCCTTGGCGAATGCGTTCACCGTCATCACCACGCCGTCGTCGGCCGCCGGAACGCCCATCGACAAGATAACCAGCGCGGTCATCGTACATACTATGTTTGTGTCGAGGAACGGCCCGAGCATCGCGATCAATCCCTCGCGCACCGGCTCTTTTGTTTTCGCAGCGCCGTGTGCCATCGGAGCCGTACCGAGACCAGCTTCATTGGAGAAGGCGGCGCGTTTGATTCCCTGGTGTATGACTTCCCTGAAGGCGACGCCGACACCACCGCCAACCAACGCCTCACCACCGAAAGCCTGGTCAATAATTGAATAAAGAATGCCCGGAACCGCCGACACGTTGGAAAGGATTACATAAAGGGCTGCTGTGACATAAAGCACGAACATAGCCGGCACGATTTTGGCGGTAACCTGACCGACTCGCACGATGCCGCCGAGAATCACCACCGCTACGATGGCCGAACAGACGATCCCGGTGCCGAGACGACTGATGCCCCAGTCGTTGTGCAACAGACCCGACAACTGATTGGTTTGGAACATGGCCAGACAACCTACCATGCCGCAGATGGCGAACATGATTGCGAGTGGTTTGAAATATTTGCCCAAGCCGACTTCGATGAAGTACATCGGGCCACCCTGTTCGATACCGCGTTCGTCTTTCTTGCGATAGAGACAGGCCAGGGTGCAGGTGAAGAACTTGGTTGACATCCCAACCAGCCCGGCGACCCACATCCAGAAGATAGCACCCGGTCCGCCCAGCGACACGGCGATGGCGACGCCGGAGATATTGCCCATGCCGATAGTGGCAGAAAGTGCCGACGACAGTGCCCGGAAATGGCTGATCTCCCCGGGATCATCGGGGTTGTCGTACTTGCCCCGCAAAATCCGGATGGCATGTTTCAACGCGCGAAAGGGGATGAAACGTCCGGCGATAGTGAAATAGACTCCGGCGCTTATCAGGAGTACAATCAGCGGAATCCCCCAGGCGTAATCGACAGCGATGGCTAAGAAGCTATCGACAGAGTGTGCGATGTTGTCGAGCAAGAGCAGTCTCGAGTCTTGGAAGTTCTCGGCTTGGCTAATTACATACTGTGTCTGCGGCCGGTAGCGAGCAACCTAAAAGCTCACCTTACCAGTTTTTCAAACTCGGGCTCACCGTGCAGCCCGGCCAGGTCGTTGTCTCCGGACGCCTGAGTCGCCAACTTGGGGTTCAATCGTATCGCATCTTTGAGGGCTTCCAGCGCCGTCGTCTTGTTGCCCGCGGCCAGACGTATCACCGCCAGATCGTAAAGCACTTCCGGATA
>DAOVOW010000176.1 GCA_030629485.1 bacterium | reverse complement strand
TCGCTCGCCGACATGCTGCTGCGGTTCATCATGACCTTCGACCTGGCCAAGGAAGACAGCGCGTACTACGACGAGGCCCAAGTCGATGTGTTCAACCAGTTCATCAGCGTCTTCAAGGGTGCGCGTGTCACATCGACCGATCCGTTGACGATCGAGGTTTATCATGACTCGTTCTATCTTGACGCGTCGGTTCAGGCGTGGAATCGCATTGGCGGGCTGTTCTGGCCTTACTACAGCCAGGGTATGTCCCCGTGGCACACGATGGCCGTTGGTTTGAAGGCCGAAGGCGCGGAAACGACCGCGTTCTCCGAAGACAAGGCCGACAAGCTCGGCGTCGATCGCCAGAACTGGATCAGTGGTGAATCGTTTGTTCTGCTGCAAGACCAGCTCGCTATTGCAAGCGACGAAGGGTTTATTCCGTACGAACCGACACTCGGCGCGTACATCACCGCGGATGAGGCGTCGACGCGCTACGCGAACCTGTCGAACTTTATCGAGGAGTATGGTCACATGTGGATCGGCAACGGTCCAATGATGGTTACGGAAGTCAATCCTACGGCGAAGATCATCACCGGGAAGCGCTTCGAGGGATATCGTCACGAGATGGACAAGTTCCTCGTGTTTGCTGCACCGCGGTTTGCCGACATCAAAGTCAACGGACCGATGACGGCGACCAAAGACGTAGCACAGGTCCTTCAGGTTCTTCTAACAGAGGACGGCGAAGCGTACCCGGCCGAGGACATCGATACTGTTAAGTTCCTTGTTCTCGATGCAAACGGAGAAATCGCCTTTTCCGGCGAGGGCGACGTGATGTATGACGGCGAAGTTCACATTATACTTAGCCAAGAGGATCTGGCTGCGTTGCCCAGCGGTTCAACGACCGTTGAGATCATTGCTGTACTGAAGCCGGTGGCTTGCCCGAGCATCGACTCGTTCTCGTTCGTACTTCAGTAGGGAACAGAGTGGGCCACGCTACCAAGCACGGACGGCGCTGAACGAGAAGCGCAGTAGTGCGAGTAGTAGATAGAATTGCAAAGGGTTCGGGGGTCGTGGAAGGCTGTTCTTTCTACGACCCCCACTTTTCTATCGTTTGAGAGGTACAATATGGCTGAAGAATCAAGGACACCTCCAAAAGCGGAGTCCGCCGCGGGGAAGTGGAGAGTGTTTTCTCCGGCTGCGCTCAGGTTCGCTCGCTACACGCTGATTCGGGGGGTTGCCCTTGTTGTGACGGTCGCTATCGGCGTGTACATCGCTGTGTGGATCGCCAATATGGGGGGTCACGTTGATGAGATTCGCAAGGCGGAGATTCGCGAAGCCGTGGGAGTAAGCTTTCGTGGAAACCCGGCCTACCGCGACTTGACGCCGAGCGAGAAACGCGAGTTGATGGACGCGGAAATCAAGCGTCAAGTCGAGCGTCTCGGCCTTGACAAACCATTTATTGGTCGGAGCTTCGCCTATCTTGCCAACGCGTTGACGTTGTCACTCGGACGTGCCGAACGCATGTCCAGTGATACAGGATCGAAGCAGGTTCGCTCGATCATCCTCGAACGGCTTCCGGCGACGCTGATGCTATTCGGAACAGCACAGGTGCTTGTCTTCTTCGTCGGGCTGTTCATCGCGTTGTTCCTGTCTCGGCGATACGGCAGTTTTCTCGATCGCCTATCGGTCTCGCTAGCGCCGATATCAGCAGCACCGCCGTGGTTCTACGGCATCTTCCTTATTCTCATTTTCGCAGCAGTTCTAGGGGTTCTGCCGTACGGAGGTATGCTCGATGCACCGACGCCGAAGACAACCTTCGGAACCGTACTCAATGTAGTCAAACACATGATCCTTCCGTTGATGGCGTGGCTGCTGAGCACCGTTGCGATCAGCGTGTACACGTGGCGAACCTTTTTCCTGATTCATTCGAGCGAAGACTACGTTGAGTTGGCCAAGGCAAAGGGGCTTCATTCGAACGCGATCGAACGGCGGTATATCCTTCGCCCTGCGCTGCCAACCGTCATCACGCAGTTCGCGCTGACGATGATCTACGCGTGGCAGGGAGCGATTATCACGGAGACCGTTTTCAGTTGGCCCGGTTTGGGACGAATGCTATTCCAAGCGATCGGCATGTATGAAGTTCCGGTCATTGTCGGCTCGGTTGTCATCTTTGCCTACCTGTTGGCCATCAGCGTGTTCTTGCTCGACATCCTCTACGCGATGATCGATCCACGCGTCAAACTCGGAGCGAAGCGGGCATGATGCGGCTTTGGAGAGGAGTTTCAGACGCCATTCGCCGGTACCCAACGGTGCTGGCGTCTGTTTCCATTATCACCGTGTTGATCGGCCTGTCGATCTACGCGGTGGTTTCTATCCCGTATTCAGAGGTTGTCGTGTTGTGGCGAGGAGCCGGTGACATATGGAGCGACACGCCACGATACGCTGCACCGGCATGGACGAATCTGTTTCGCAGTGAGAAGCTACCCGAGACGTTTAAGCTGTCTTCATCGGACCACAACACCGTCACAGAGCAAACCGGAGACACATCTTGGAAAGCGACGACCACCTATACGTTCGAGTATGAATACACGCGGTTCCCTCAAGAGATGAACGTCTTCTTCGAGGCGCAATTCGAGAAACGGAGGCCGTTTGTCATTCTCACATGGACAACACCGGACGGCCGGGAGTACTCCATGTTTCGAGATGCTCTCCGTCCGTCTCAGCGGTATGCCATCTCGCAAGATACCAAGTTGACCGACCAGTTCGACGGGGAATATCCGCATGTGGGGTTGCTCGCTGACCCGGATTCGATCGGGCAGTCCGGCGCCGAGCCGGAAGTACTTCCGGGTGAGTACGAGCTGCGCGTTGAAGTGCTGACGTTTGAGGAAGGCTCGCATGTTGACAGCCGGTTCGTTGTCTATGGCAACGTCTACGGCATCGCTGGGACAGATCATCTACGTCGGGATCTTGCGATCGGCCTGTTGTGGGGGACACCCGTCGCGTTGCTGTTCGGGCTGCTGGCAACGATTGGTGCAAATATCACGACGTTTATCATCGCCGCAGTCGGCACGTGGTTCGGCGGCTTCGTGGATGCAGCGATTCAACGGGTTACAGAGGTCAACCTGATGTTGCCGTTCCTGCCAATCCTGATCATGGTTGGAACATTCTATAATCGAAGCATTTGGACGATGCTGATGGTGATCATCGTGCTCAGCATCTTCAGCGCGTCGATCAAGACGTACCGCGCGATGTTCTTGCAGGTAAAGAGCTTGCCGTATATCGAAGCTGCACGTGCCTACGGGGCGAGCAATACGCGGATCATCTTCCGGTACTTGATCCCCAAGATCGTACCGGTTCTAATCCCGAACTTCGTGATCGGCATCCCCACGTTCGTGTTCCTGGAGGCATCGCTGGCGGTGTTGGGCTTAGGCGATCCCATTCTTCCGACCTGGGGCAAGATGCTTAACGACGCATACCAAGGTGGTGCCTTGTACCGCGGTTACTACTACTGGGTACTTCAGCCAGCCGCCCTGCTTATGGTGACGGGCTTGTCGTTCGCGATGCTCGGATTCGCCCTGGACCGCGTTTTCAATCCACGACTGAGGGGAACCTGATCGTGGTGGACAAACTACTGCAGGTAAGAGATCTACACCTGTATTTCAAGACAACTAAAGGCGTCGTCCAAGCGGTCGACGGTGTCGCTCTCGACATGGACTCTGGAGAAGCTTTAGCCATCATCGGGGAGTCCGGATGCGGGAAGACGTCGCTCATTCGAGCGATTCTCCGCCTCCTGCCGAATAACGTCCACACGTACAAAGGAAGCGTCGTTCTGCTTGGTACCGACATCATGAAGCTACCCGAAGAGCGCTTCCGTACTCAGGTCCGTTGGCGACAAATCTCGCTGGTGGCTCAGGCAGCGATGAACGCTTTAAATCCTGTCGTTCGTGTTGGTGACCAGGTGTCGGAGCCCCTCGTAATTCACCAGAGGCTGGGCAAGAAGGCAGCACTTGTACAAGCTGCCGAGGTGTTCCGCATGGTCGGCGTTCCCACGGATTTCTTGAGCCGCTACGCGTTCGAGCTCTCCGGCGGCATGCGACAGCGAGCCATATTGGCGATGGCACTCATTAGTGAGCCCAACCTAGTGGTGTTGGACGAACCTACCTCAGCGCTGGACATGCTTACCCAGGCAAACATCATGAACGTTCTTAAAGGCATCAAACGAGATCTTGGTCAAAGCTTCATCTTCATCACCCACGATGTTGCCACTACAAGCGAACTCTCGGACCGCGGCGTTGTGATGTACGCTGGACAGATCGTCGAGATCTCTAGTACTGCTGAGCAATTCTACCTTAACCCGCTCCATCCGTATTCACAGAAGCTGATGGCAAGCGTTCCTACACTGAAGCAGAAGAAGGAACTCGAGTTCATCCCAGGACAACCTCCCAGCCTGATCGGCCCTCCCACCGGCTGCCGATTCGCGGAGCGATGCCATCGTCGGTTCGATCTGTGTGACCAAGAACCGCCTATGTTCTCGTTGGAGGACGGGCGACAGGTCAAGTGCTGGCTCTACAAGTGAAGGATATGATGCTCATGGAAACACAGCAACCGGAGACAACAAGCCAGAGGTTGTTGGAAGTCAACGACCTCCATCAGTGGTTCGAGCTGCGCAAGTTCGTGTTCGCTCATGCCGGCTACGTGAAGGCGGTAGATGGCGTTTCTTTCTCCTTGCCACGCGGCGAAGCGCTTGCCCTCGTGGGGGAAAGCGGATCGGGGAAGACCACGCTGGCGCGTACCGTGCTCGGTCTGCACAAACCTACGTCCGGAGACGTGATCTTCGAAGGCCTGCGTCTGAATGACCTTTCGAGGAAACAGATGCGCAGGTACCGTGCCAATCTCGGCTATGTACAGCAGGATCCTTACGGCGCATTGCCTCCGTTCATGTCGCTGCGCAACATCCTTGCCGAGCCGATGAAGATCAACGGCATTCGAGACAAGAAGGAACAGGATCGTCGCATTCGCGTCGTGCTTGAAGAGGTAAAACTCACCCCCACTTCCGACTTCATCAACAAGTTCCCGCACATGCTCAGCGGGGGACAACAGCAACGCGCCGTCATCGCTCGCGCGATGGTGCTCAATCCGAAGCTCATCGCGGCTGACGAGCCGGTGTCGATGCTCGATGCGTCCGTTCGGGTCGAGATCCTCAAGCTCCTCAGACGCATCCAGGAAGAGCATAATCTTGCTGTGATCTACATTACACACGAT
>DAOVOW010000411.1 GCA_030629485.1 bacterium | reverse complement strand
CGGGTGACCATCTCAGCGGCCCCGAAAATGGAACCCATGCCGCCGGGCCGACTTCGATCACGTTGGTGATTTTGAAGTCAAGCGCTTGGGCTGGTGAGTAGATGATGATTGCAATGATCAATACTGTCAGTAGTAAACGCATTTCTGTTTCCTCTCTTTTTTGTGCTTTGTTCATTGTACAATCAGAGTACCGTCTCGACCATCCCAGAGCAACCTAAACCGGGACATCCCCTTCGACTCCGCTCAGGGTGACAGTCAGGTCAAAAACAGTACACTACGGCGCCCCACAATCAGGTGCAGGCATTGTGTTGGTTCATAGGCATACTCCTCTACTTGTTCCGGTGTCGAATGTTCCCAACCAATCTGACCGGGTCTATCAGATGTATGCGGACGTATTGCCGATTAATGATAGCTTGATTTATTCAGTTGTGCAAGGAAAAACTGGGGACGGGACTTCAGCCGACAGTCAATGAAGTGGGAGGATCGTAACGATGCAAACGACACTCGTCAGGACGACTGTATGTCGCTCAACGAATTGAGATTGCAGCGGTCGCGTATGGCGACCTCGCAATGACGCCACAAGGGGTTTTTCAACAGACCCGAACGTCCGGACCACCCTGCCGGCAATCTTGTAGGTCAGGTTCCTTGGAACCTGACGCATATCGTCAGGAGCACAGGCCTCCTGACCTACCTGGCTGACCTACCTGGCTTATGGCGCCAGCCACTTGATTATCTTGTCACCATCCCTGGCGCCGTGTGAGCCGTCGCCGTGCCAGTCTGGGATCCCAAACGGCAAATCAAAGCGCGGGATTGGGATTACATCGGTGGGGCCGAAGGTCGTGCCATAAGCGGTGACGTCCCTCTGGCCACCATCATCCGGTTCGACGATTTGTTGGAGAGCCGTAATTCCCTCATTCCAGTTGGTTAGCAACGCCGCCTCATCGCGCGCGGAGGGATGTGTTATTTCCACGATCGGGAGGTTCTGATGGCCCGTCCAATGCTGAACGGAATGATGTCCAGCAGCTCCTACCGCTACAATAGCCTGGATCGGATTCGATTTGACCAGCCAATCAAGAAATGTGTTTCGATAATTCAAGACCGGCGCCTCCAGGCTGATAGCCTGTAGATCGGCCCAGAACTGTCCGTATACACAGTAGATAAAAGTGTTCAGCATGACGTAAGAGCGGGTGATACCCAGCTTCTTGAGAAACCCCTGCAACCGTTGACCCGACTTGCCGACAAATACCCGATGCGCGAGTTGCTCGTTGGGCGCCGGGTCCTGACCGACGATGATCACTCTGGCTGAACCGTCCAGACGACCCCGATAATAAACCGGTCCGAAATCCAGCCTGAACTTGGTCGGGTAGCTCTGGTAATGGGCGTGGGGCGCCTGTGCAAAGAAGTCTTCCCAAACGGGCGGCGGACCGGGATCGAAATTGGGCTGACCACTATCCGCCAGTATGGCCAAGGCGTAGTGGAAGAATCGGCATTCGGCGAAATCGCGTATTGTTTTGATGCCAAATGCGGTCTTGAGCGCCTCAGCATCGGCATCCGATACTCCACTGAGGGCCGCTGGTGTGGCATCGAGCAGTTCCTGAGCGGTCTTGCCTTCGAAAGCCTTCACTAGCATCTTGTCAAACGAGTGTGACATCAAGTCGCTCCTTTCTGGATGCGCCTAAAGGCTCACCCCTATTCGTTCAAATCCACCAGACGTGCGGCGACCAGGTCGCCATCCTCATAGCCGCGTATTTCGAGCTTGCGATGCGGACCGGTGTCGTTTCCTACAATCTCCTGCAAGTCTATGGATGTAATCTCGTCATGAACATTCACCGAACTCTCGGGACGGTCATTAAAGAAGACATCCAGGCGGTCGATGTTGGCCGTCCTGACCTCGATTCGCGGCAGACCGCTGTCGCGGTTTTCTACGGTCAGTGCCATCGGGTGTGACTTCTGACCGGCCAGAATCTCCGCCGCCTCGTTGATCAGATCGATATTGCCGTTCAGCGCATCGTTTCTGGTCACTTCATGAATCCGGTCGGGGATTATACCCAAGTCCTCTACCACCGCACCGGCATTGTCGCCAACGCGCAGAGTCCGCCGAATCGAAACCCTGATCTCGGCACCGTGGGGCAGGGACTCGTACGGTGAGGGAGCCGGTTCCGGATCGTTGGAGTGCAGAGCCAAATCTCTCAGAAGGCTGTGAGTCCAGACGTTAGCTCCTCCGGCTCCGGTGTTCTTGGCCGTGCCGAGGATAGTTCCTATATGGTGATCTTGAAATCCGGCCGCAAACATATCGGTGGCGCTATAACAGAGTGCATCGGTTATGAGCACTACGGGGCCGTAATACCGTTGTCCCCGATTGTTACAGAACTCCTTTGACGAGATACGGAAGCCCAGACTGTATGTAGCCCCGGTCGCGATCGACTGGTCGATAGAGTCTATCCATGGTTTGAGGTCAAGCCCTCGCAACTGAGCAGAAGGATCGTGGTTACGACAAATCTGAAGATTGAGCGGGCTGTTAATAAACTGTGCCTTTTCCGGTTCGATTCGGTTGGGTGTGAGCACCTGAAGCAAGCCCTCAGCCGCGTAGATCAATCCGCCCCCGTTGCCTCGGACATCGAGTATGAGGCCTTCTGCCGGCAAATGTCCGGCCAGACGGATGAATTCATCCACGAAGGCATCGGCGTCGTTTACGTTGAAAGTGAATATTCGGATACATCCAAACTTGCCGGATGGTGTCG
>DAOVOW010000313.1 GCA_030629485.1 bacterium | reverse complement strand
ACAGTTCAGCCTTAGTCTGGAATCCACGGCCTCACGTATGTCCCGCCTGGCACGTAACGAACTGATGTTGGGTAAACAGGTCTCGATTAATCGGACACTAAAGGAAATCGATCGGGTGACTCCGAGCCAGGTACTCGAGATCGCTAATCGTATACTGGACGATTCCAAGCTGGCGATTGCCACTCTCGGACCGGCCGACGCTCGGATCTTCAACCATGTCACGGGAAAGCAATCCTGACACCCAACAACGGCCTCCGGGCCGTACGGTCATTCTCGCCTTCCACAAGGTTCAACCATCATTCAGCTACGGCGCCACCAACTTCTCGCCATCACGGCTGAAGAACCTGCTGACGCTTCTCACACGGCGCGGCTTTAGGCTGGTATCGCTTCGTGAAGCCATTGAATCGGGCGATCCGAAAACGTTAGCCGTTACTTTTGATGATGGCTACGCGCACTTGAGCGACACGCTGCCGGTTCTCGTCCAGGAATTCGGTTTCGCACCAACGGTCTTTATTCCCACCGGGTATCTGGGCTGCGATAACAGTTGGGATTATAGCTCGGTCTTTCATCGCACCCGGCATCTCGATGCTGCGGCTATCAGAGATCTGGCTGCGGCCGGCGTAGAATTCGGTGCTCACGGGCATCGACATATCGACCTGACCAAGTGCAATGACAAAGAGTTGAGGGATGAACTCGACCGCCCCATGAAGATACTGGAGGACCTCGTGGGAGCGCCGATTGTCAGTCTCAGCTATCCGTTTGGGAGAACTAACGGCACGGTTACAGCGGAAGCGAGCCGCGCCGGTTATCGATACGGCTTAACTATGCGCTTTCCAAAAGCAACAGACCTTCCGATAGCAACCGGTCGACTGCCGATCTACGGATACGATACCACGTTATCGATTTTGCAGAAAGTAGAAGGTGGTCGTTTGTACGCTCTTGAGAATCTGAAGAGTGGTATCACCAACCGCCTGTCTGCAGGTACCTCGCTCTGGCGAAGAGTCACCGGCCGTTGACGGCGGCATCAGGCAACCCGGCGGTCACTAATGTCTTGCGCAGGCTGCGTCTTTTTGCTAATATGGCCGACAATAATTGAAGTGTGATAAAGGATATATCCTGTGGTCACTGTCGACAAGCCAAAACGGAAATACGATTTTAGATCCATCGAGGGCAAATGGCAAAAAGCCTGGCAGGATCAGAATCTGTACGCCGCTCCCGATATACCGGATGCGGACAACAAGTTCTATATGCTGGTGATGTTTGCCTATCCTTCCGGCGACATGCACATGGGTCACTTTCGCAATTATATCATCGGCGACGCCGTGGCTCGCTATGAGATGATGCAGGGGAAAGCGGTGCTGCATCCCTTTGGATGGGATGCTTTCGGTCTTCCAGCTGAACGAGCGGCTATCGATCGCGACATTCATCCGCGTCAGTGGACACAGGAAAATGTGACTGTTTCGCGGGCAACGCTCCAGAAAGCCGCCATTTCCTACGACTGGTCACGAGAAATCAACTCCAGCGAACCGGAATACTATAAGTGGACCCAGTGGCTTTTCATCCAGCTTTTCAACAAGGGGCTGGCCTACCGTAAGCGTGGTTTTGTGAACTGGTGTCCCACCGACCAGACGGTGCTGGCCAACGAGCAGGTCAAAGACGGTCGTTGCGAACGATGCGACACCCTAGTGGAGAAGAAGGATCAGGTCCAGTGGTATTTCAAGATCACCGAGTACGCCGACCAGTTACTGGACGATCTGGACAACCTCCCCGACTGGCCGGATAGTGTCAAGACCATGCAACGCGAGTGGATTGGGCGCTCTCACGGGGCCGAGGTCGATTTCACGATCGAGGACACCGGCGAAAAACTGCCAATCTTCACGACGCGACCGGATACGATCTACGGCGTTACCTTCATGGCTATTGCGCCCGAGTCCGAGATCATCAATCGACTGAATCTGGAGCCTGAATACGCTGAGGCCGTGGCTGACTATCAGATGCAGGCACTCCGTCGGTCGGAGATCGAGCGGGCCGCCGCTACCGGTGAGAAAGACGGTGTGTTTACCGGCAAGTATGCCGTCAACCCGTACAACGGCGAGCGGGTGCAGTTGTGGGTAGCTGATTACGTCCTGGCTGGATATGGCACCGGCGTCGTGATGGCAGTACCGGCCCACGACACCCGGGATTTCGCCTTTGCCAGAAAATACGATATTCCGATCAAAGTGGTGATTCATCCCAACGCCGATACGACGCTTGAGGTCGCCACGATGGAGGACGCGTTCACCGACTATGGCCCTATGGTCAACTCGGATCGTTTTGACGGGTTGGCCAGCTTCGAGGCTGTCAAGACCGTGACCGACTATGCTGCACAACAAGGCTTTGGGCGGCACAAGATCAACTACAAGTTGAAGGACTGGTTGATCTCGCGGCAGCGTTATTGGGGTTGTCCCATCCCCATAATCCACTGCGACAAGTGCGGCCAGGTGCCGGTCCCGGAGGCTGATTTGCCCGTTGAACTGCCGGATGTTAAGAACTTCCTGCCGAAAGGTCGTTCGCCTCTGGCCGACGTGCCTGCGTATATGAATGTGGCCTGTCCCAAGTGCGGGGGAGAGGCTGAGCGCGATCCGGACACGATGGACACCTACGCCTGTTCCTCTTGGTACCAAATGCGATATACCGACCCGCACAACGATCAGGCAATATTCAACAAGGACGTGGCCTCAGCCTGGCTGCCGATTGATCTTTACGTCGGCGGTATCACTCACGCCACCGGCCATCTGATCTATTTTCGGTTCTTCCATAAGTTTCTTCGCGATCTGGGGCTGGTCAATGTCGACGAGCCGGTCACAAGGCTGGTTTGTCTCGGCATGGTGCAGGACGAGACCGGCGTGGTGATGTCTAAGTCCAAAGGAAACACGGTGTCGCCTGGGCCGCTGATGGATGAGTACGGCATCGATATAACTCGGCTGGCAATGTTCTTCACGGCACCCACCGAAAAAGAAGTGGTCTGGAGCGGCGCGACGATGGTCGGCGTACAGAAGTTCGTGCATAACAAGCTGTTTCCATTGATCGAGAACTACCGTGGGTCCAAGCCCGACTTAAAGCAACGCTTTAAACTTGAGGAGATGAACGAATACGAGCGCAGCATCTTCGTAAAGCTCAACCAGACTATCAAACGAGTCAGTGATGATATTGTGCGTCTTCAGTTTAACACGGCCATAGCAGCTCTAATGGAGCTGCTGCGTGACTACGATTCGGCGAATATATCAAGTGACCAATTGAATGACTGTCTTGTCCTGAAAACCATTCAACTGGCCGCGCCGCTGGCTCCACACGTGGCTGAAGAACTCTGGCATCAATCTGGGTTCGAGGAGTCGGTGTTTCGCTCAGAATGGCCCGTGTACGATCCTGAGGCCATTGTCGGCGATTTGATCGAAATAGCCGTTCAGGTAAATGGTAAGCTGCGGGATACGGTCAGAGTGGCGGCCGAGGCCGACCAGGCAGATACCGGTCATCATTTCAGCTGAGGCGGCGCGCGCGGAATCCCCCGAGGCGATCTCGAACTCCGAGATAGCGTCTTCGAACAACCCCATCTCCTTGTATGCCACGCCGAGATCGTAGTGTGT
>DAOVOW010000221.1 GCA_030629485.1 bacterium | reverse complement strand
TGGCTCTTGTGGTGTCCTTCTTTTTTCACCAAGGGACGTTCATCGGCAACATTTCGCAAGAGTTGAAGATATGGCTCACCATTGTCGGCGGCTTCAGTCTGTTGTTGGGCGTAGTATCGATCACTCGTGTCAACTGGGCGGCGGTCAAAAAGCGCAAGGAGGGTTGGGGATACAAAGTTCTTACGCTAATCTCGATTTTCGCCATGGCCATCCCCTCGGTTCTGCCGGTTTCCTGGTCGACTTTATTTGGGCGGGCAGAGGGCTCCATCTACGACTGGCTCTTCATCTATCTTGACTCACCCATGATGGCCACGATGTTTGCCACCCTGGCCTTCTACATAGCTTCCGCCGCCTATCGCGCCTTCCGGGCGAGAACCGCCGAGTCAACTATTCTGTTGTTGACGGCCACGGTTGTGATGCTGTGGCGGGTACCGATGGGTGAGGCCTTTCTCAACCTGTTCCCCGGTGACATCCCGAGTTTCCTTAATACCTATATTATGAACGGCGCCAACCTGGCGGTGCAACGCGGGATTATTATCGGGGCTGCCCTGGGAGCCTCCTCAATGTCGTTGCGCATCATTCTGGGCATCGAGAGAACCTATATGGGGCAGGGGTGATGGCGTGAGTTTCTGGGAGCGCATGGAGAAGATAGATCGCCGCTGGGTATACCTGATGGTGGCCTTGGCTGTTATCCTGCCGTTTATCATCCCGGCAAAATTCCCGATCAGTATTACTCCGGAAGCGCAGATGCTCTATGATGCCGTCGAGGCGCTGCCTGATTCCTGTACGGTCATGGTAGTGTTTGACTATTATCCGTCAACTATTGCCGAGTGCGAGCCGATGACACGAAGCGCCTTGCATCACATGTGGCGTAAGGATTGCAAGGTGATAACCTTGTCCAATATCCCCCTGGGCGGGCCGTCGATGGCCGAGACGGTGACGCGTGAAATCGCCCCGGAGTATGGCAAGGTGTATGGCGAAGATTTCGTGAACCTGGGTTACAAGGCCAACTACGTGGCGGTGCTTTCGGGGATGGGTACATCCATAGAGTCGATTTTCCCCACCGACAATAGCGGCACACCGCTGTCCGAGTTGCCGATGATGGACTCGGTAGTGAACTATGAGCAAATATCCTTCATCTTCGAAGTGGCCGACAACGCTATGCCCGACTACTGGGTGTCGATCGTTAACGCCCAGTTCGGTGTCCCCATGGGATGCGGTACTACCGCGGTAAGCGCTCCGAAGTACTACGCCTTCGTCGGCGCCGGTCAGTTTGTCGGATTGTTGGGGGGCATGAAAGGCGCGGCCGAGTACGAGATATTGATCGGCAAACAGGACAAGGCGGTGGTCGGAATGGGGGCTCAGTCGCTGGTACACTTGCTCATTATTGCCCTGGTGATTCTGGGTAACATTAGTTTCTTCGTCCTCCGCAGGCAAGGAAGGAGACGCGCCTGATGAACGGCTGGGAGATATTCCAGATTTGGGTGATCGCCTTCTTCACGCTGTCCCTGTTCAGCTTCATGTACAAGGACAATCCATTTTACAAGGTGGCCGAGCATATTTTTGCCGGCCTGTCGGCGGGATACTATGTCGGTTTGATCTGGGATACGGTTATTATCACCCAACTCTGGAATCCGATGATCGGCGGCAAGTGGCTCCTGTTCATCCCGGGTATATTGGGCTTTCTGATGTTCGCCCGGTTTTCCGCCAAGTACTCATGGGTCTCGCGGACCTCGCTGGCATTCGTCATGGGTGTGACGGCAGGTATCTTTCTTATCTCGCAGCTTCACGGTCTGGTGTTGCCTCACATGAAGGCGACTATGCAGTCTCTGGGTGGTGGTGGCGGATTCGGGGCAGCAGTGCTGGCCATTATTGTTGTGGTCGGTGTCATCGCTACTCTGATTTATTTCTATTTCTCCAAAGAGCACACCGGCGCTCTGGGTGTTACGGCGAAAGTCGGTATATGGTTTATCATGATCTCGTTCGGCGCGCATTTCGGATATACTGTGATGGGACGCGTGTCGTTGTTGATCGGTCGGGTACAGTTCCTGACTGAGGATTGGATAGGATCGTTTACACATTTATTCTAACGATGATGTACTCGTGTCGAATATTATGGAGGGTTCGGTAGTGACAGACATAGCTAAATCGTGGGTGACAACTTTCCTTTGCATGATAGGACTGTGTCTGCTGATCGGGTGCGGTGCTGAGGAAGAGGCTGCAGTTTACGATACAGCGGCCAACCCGCATGGCTTTCCAACCCCAGCGTGTGATATGCTGGATGCTATCGAGGTCGGGCGGCTGGCCACCTACGATCTTATTACAGAGGCCTTCGGGCGACTGTATTTGGAGAATCAGGAGTTACTGGAAAACCGACACTGGCAGGAAGTCATCAAACAACTCGGTCGCAAGTTTCACAGCAAGGCGGATAAACTCTCTGAGCACGGCGTGCGGTCCTACTCTCAAGCGGCCGGCTTTTACATCCTGGCAGCCTTTGCCAATCCGAACGATGCCCAGCTTTCCGAGAAAGCGCAACTCTTTACGGCATGGAAAGATGTGATACAGTCGCTCGATGCAGTTTATGCGTGTTCTCCGACCAGTGAGAAGATATCGCATCGGTTGGATTTCTTGCGCCATTTCATCTTAGGTGACACCTTACAGCGAGCCTTTGCTCATCAGTTTCTGGTGCACCAACTTTTGGATTCGATCTTGTCTGCTCAACCGGCCGCAACTGTTCGGTCGTTGCCGGTCACCCATCGAGCCTTCCTGGCCTACTTGGCTCTGAGTGATCCCCCCGCCGATGAGCGGATCGATTTCCAGAGTGGAACGGCTGTCGATCTGATTGCATATCGTGTGGTCGCGGTATCGCCTAATCGTTGGCGGGCCGAATTGTACCTGGTCCCCCGTGATGCTATTGAGTACGATCATGATATGATTCTCAGCCACGGTGGGTCGATGGTCGACTCGGCAGGGGAGACCCGGCATTATAATAAGTCCGTCAAGTTTGACCCGATCGACCCGACCAGTACCTGGAAGGCAGGGCAGGTTTACGTTGCTTCCACTGTTTTCGCTCACGAAATCACACCGACGCGCCTTCAGTTCTATCTGCAGCAGGTTGACACCGGATCGGGCAGTCAACCGTCCTCACAATCGAGTTTATTCGCTCCTATAGACTTGATCGTAGAGGCCGAGATGCCGTGTGCCGACTAAGGGCACCCGACCGTAGACCTTTTCCATTTTATGCTTGTCAATGCGCGCCCGGTAGCCTACTATTGACTCTCTGAGGTAACATGACCATGAAAGTTATTATTCCCGTAGCAGGAATCGGCAAGAGGCTTAAACCGCACACCGATTCTATACCAAAGCCGCTCTTGGAAGTTGGCGGACAACCCACACTGGACCACGTTGTAAAGCCACTGGATGGCTTGGAAGTCGACGAGGTTGTGTTTGTTGTCGGCCATCTGGGTGAACAGATCCGTAGTTATGTTCAGAACAACTACTCGTTCAAAGTGCGGTTCGTCGAACAGGATCACCTCATGGGCTTAGGCTATGCTGTCAGCATGGCCATGCAGGAGATCGACAGCGGTCCGGTGTTGATTCTGCTGGGGGATACGATTGTCGACTGCGACATGCAGAAGTTTGTGAACGCCGGCGACTACGTGTTGGGTGTCCACGAAGTTCCGGACCCCGAGCGGTTCGGCATTGTCGAGTTGTCTGATGGATACGTAACATCTGTGGAAGAAAAACCGGAAAAACCCAAAACCAACCTGGCTCTGATCGGGCTGTATTATTTCAAGGATGCCACTGGGCTGAAAAAAGAACTCCAACGTCTCGTGGCATCTGGTCGAACTACTGGCGGCGAGATTCAGTTGACGGACGCCCTGGCGGCCATGCTGGACGGTGATTCCAGGTTTGTCGCCTACGACACCGGGCACTGGTACGATTGTGGAACAAAGGAGACTCTGCTGGCCACCAACCGATTCCTGCTGGCAAAGATGGACTCCGCAGGTCCGGTGGATCGATGTATACTGATTCCACCGGTTCACCTGGACGCAACGGCGGTGGTTACTGACTCGGTGGTCGGGCCGTATGTATCGATTGGCGCCGGGGCGAATGTGAGCCGTTGTGTTATCAGCAACTCCATCGTTGGGTGCGGCTGTAAGGTTGAAAATGTAGCAATAAAGAACTCGCTGCTGGGACCGAAAGCAGTAGTAAGGAACAGATCAGGGGTTCTGAATATAGGTGAACACTCGGAGGTCGAGGGCGGCTGAGGCGGGAGGCACCGGTCGACCGCATCGCCATAACACTCTATGGCAAGGAGTATGAAGTATGGCAGCGAATTTCCTGTTTACATCTGAATCGGTGACGGAAGGTCATCCTGACAAACTCTGTGATCGCATATCCGATTCGGTTCTTGACGAAGTTCTCAGACAGGATCGGCGTGGCCGCGTGGCTTGCGAAACATTCGTCACTACCGGTCTGGTCATCGTCGGCGGCGAGATCACCACGACAGCCTACGTCAACATTCACAACTTGGTGCGAGAGACCATCCGCGAAATCGGTTACATCGACAGCAATTACGGTTTCGCCTATGATTCATGCGCTATCCTGAACGCTATCGGCAGTCAGTCGCCTGATATCGCCCAGGGTGT
>DAOVOW010000365.1 GCA_030629485.1 bacterium | reverse complement strand
GGTGTCCCGTCCTCCAGTCATTATCCTCGACAACCGTATGCTCGTGAATCCAGACCTTGCCATCGACCACAAATACATCAGGTTGCCAGTTGTGAGACCACCCGCCGTAGGGGTACTTCCAGAGCAGTTTGCCGTGCGCAGCGCTGAAGGCATACAGGGTGCCAGGGAAGCTGTGCCAACCCCTCTTCGGTTCCCAAGTGGGCTGTGCCAGCAGAATCACGCCATCCTGGTATACAAGCACGCATTGATCGCTGTAGCGGATGAAATAACTGGTTATCAGGTATTCCTTGGCCTTGGGACGGGCAATCCGCCAGTTCTGCTGGCCTGTACCCATATCCAGGCTCACGATTGCACTTTGATCCATCAGAAACATCTGCTTTTTGCTGGCGACCAGTTCCAGACGCCCAAACGGTGCGGCACCATCGGTCTTTGCCTGAAGCCCGGAGTATGCTCCCTTATCCCAGAGTTTCTTCCCTGACTCCAAATCAATCACGCAGACACTCCTTCTGACAGCATCCTTTCTGTCTTCGCTCGGTTTGGGGGCTTCATGGCCTATCGACAGGATGAGTTTACCGTCCTGATGGATAATCTCATCGGTGCGCTCCGTGCCCTTGAGAACCCTTAGAACCTTGCCCGTGGCAGCATCGATTTCGGATACCGGAGCACTGAATCCCAAAGTGACGTAGACGCGATCTCCCGCAGCAACAAGACGCTTGGGCAACTGCGGCGGCTGATTAAAACGTCCCTCCCAGGCGGTATTCCAGGTTTTCCACCCCCATTCCTTGATGGGCCTTTTCCACAGCAGAACTCCGCTGAAGGCATCCCGGGCCACCAGGTACCAGTTATCAGGCAGTTCCCCGGCATTTGCGCTCGTCTGTGCCTCATCCTCGATAATGAACATCCGGCCTCGGGAAGAAACCATGGCGCTGGTGCTCGGTACCAAATTGTGATGGCGCTGCCAGACCGGATCAGCAACCCACTGGATGCGACGAGGGGAGTCAACCACTTTGTCGCGCGCAACTGCATTCCCATCGGCGGAATGCTGCCAGTGCGTCCACTCGTCGATCTCGTCAGGCCAAGGCTTGGTTGTTTTTATCCATTTATCGCCGGACTTGACATAGGCCACTCCCAGTGGTCGCAGCACGCGCATGACTTCGTTCATGGAAACACGATTGGGCTTATCCACAACCACAAGGCTGGCCAGGTTGTCGGTGTAAGGAAGGGCCAGCCCATTCCACGACTGAACAGACACGGGGCCGTAAAGGCCGAGCGATTGAATATAGCGGCGAGCGGTTTCGATGTCCTTCGTGTTGGTATCTAAGCCGTGAACGATATATCGTTCATTGTCCCGCAAGGCGGCCGTCAGCCGGCCGTCGCCACAATCAATGTGGACAATCAGTCCACCCTTGACGCCGGTTTGCTCCAGAATTTCCCGGCCGGATTGGCCATGAGCTTCAAGGAATGAATTCGAAGCCAAAATCAACAGCAATATTACGAGTCTATCGAACTGATCTTTTTTCATCTTATCCATTCCCTTTCATGCCACAGATTCTTCTTCCACTCAGTCGCGCACATGCCTCTCGACGTAGCGGGTTCGTCCCTCAACGTCGTGATGCCGGAAAACGATATTAGGCTTTCCGTCCACACGCTCGACCGTTACCGCCAGGAACCCGCCAATCACATTGAGATAGCGGTGGTATTCTTCGATAAAACCGCGGCTCCAACCGCCCGCATGCTTGTCCGTCGTCGAACCGCAACTGTATTCGCGCACGCCCGTCTCGGGGTGAACGGAAACATACTGCCAATGCCGGTCCCCGCACACCACGAACAACTCGGGTGCTTCGTCGTGAATCCACTGACGAACCATCTTGCCCTCATACGCGAAGTTGCTGTTCGCATGATTGTCGCCTTTGCTGTCCCGGTCCGGTCCGACAAGTGGCGTTGGGCTGATCAACACCTTGAACGTCGCGTCCGATGCCTTCACCTTCTGTTTCAGCCAATCGAATTGCTCCGCTCCCCAGATCGTCTTGCCCGGGCCGTCTGGCATGTCGTTCGGGCTGCGATAGTCGCGGCCCTCAACTATCCATATCTGAAGATCCTTACCCCAGCGCACCGTGCGGTAGCCCCGGTCGCCCGTAGGCTGCTGTTCGTTGAAAATCTCGATGCCCGTACGGAACCTAAAGCCGGGAATGTCACGATTGGGATGGCTGTCGTTTGGGCCGATGTCATGGTCGTCCTTCATCATGTACGCTGGCACGGTATGATAGAAGTCGATCTGCGGACGTAGGCCGTTGATGCGGTTCCACTGAAGACGGGCGCGCGCAACCGCTCCACCATAAAGCCCGCCGCCCTCGATCCACTTTCTGTTCATGTACACGATGTCACCCGTGTGTACGAAAAAATCAGGTTTCATCTTCCGCATCACGTTGAAGATTTGGTGGCCGTCTTCACGATCGCGATTTTGGTATTTATGTCCTGTAACCACTGTAAAAAGCACCGGCGCCGGGTCGTCCACTGCCGGGGCCGTCCGGAAGTGCCCGTCGATGGTTGGCCCAAGAGGCCCATCCTCCGAAGCGCGACATTCGACCGTGTACACGTACTCCGTTTTCGGCGTCAGGCCCTCGATCCTGAACTTACGCGTATAATCGCGCGCATCGTCCACCGGGGTCCAGGCCGTCCTCACCCGCGTCCCGTGCTTCCCCTTGGCCTCGTAAGTCAGCCGCAACTCGCCAGGCGCGCCCGGAGTCGCGCCGTGCATCTCCTCGAGATTCACGTCCTCAGGATACTTTTTCGGGGGAACGGCGTCCTTTGGCGCGTTGTGCATCTCGAACTCATCGTCCTTGTTCAAGACATAACCATGGTTGCGCCGCTCCGAGATCTTTGTCAGCCGCGTCCACACAATCGCCGACGTCTGCGTCACCTCGCCAACTTTCACTCCGTTCGCCTGATACGGTATATTCACCGTCTCGCTTCGCGCCTCGATCGCAGCGAATAAGCCAAGCGACAGAAGAACAACCGCCGCTCCGCGCTGTGCGGCGCTCCCAATGATTCCCAACCGATTCCGTTTCCGTAGCGGATTCATGCTTGCACCTCCTTTTAACCGAGAGAAACTATGTCACCGGAGCCTCTTAAATTGGCTACAATGTGTGGTTGTTTTACGAAAAACCACAACAACTTTTATTACAGGAGACTCTTATGG
>DAOVOW010000407.1 GCA_030629485.1 bacterium | reverse complement strand
GACTTTCGGCAACTACTACGCCACCGCCGCGCTTTTTTTCTTTGGTTACGCCATAGCGCGCGGTGACGACATCGTCCGGTCGCACCGACGGTTGTATTTGCTGGTGTCGCTGCTGGCCATGATCGTCACGCTCTTGTCGTTCAGTCGAGGGTCTATTCTGGCTGTGGTGGTGGGACTGCTGGTGGCAGGAGTCATTCTGGGGCGCAACCACCTGATCGGCACTATCGGTCTTCTGGCGGCGGCGGCACTGGTAATCGCGTTGTTGATGCCGGGATTGGCGGAACGGTTCACCCATGCCGCCGAGCGAGAGTTAGACCTCGAATACGAGGGCGGACGTCCTTTCATCTGGAAGAAGTCCCTGGACATCGCCCGCGAGCATCCGATCTTCGGTGTCGGAGCGGGCAATTTCGAAACCGAATACGCCGCTCGACTGCGGCCCGACATTCCCTATTTTCGCAAACATGTTCACGCCCACAACGACCTGATTAACATGGTCGCTACCTACGGCCTGCCCGGGTTTGTCCTGTTCGCAGGGCTGTGGCTGACTGTCTTCGGGTACTTCATCGGCGGCCGTAAGCGCGGACGATTCCCCGGTGGCGACCGTTTTTTCCTGGCCGCGCTTTTGGGTTCGACCGCCTTTTTCACCACCTCGATGGTCGAAGCCACCTTCGCCGACGAGGAAGTACGTCAGATGTTGATGTTCGTATGGGCTGTCGGCCTCTGGTCGTGGTATAAGAAACAGCCGGACCTGAAGCGCCGCAGCGCTAAAAGGTCTTGACAAACAACCTGTTATCTCTTTCTTGGAGACTGTGATGGCCAAAAAAGTTACAAAATCCTCCGCCAGGGCCGCCGCCAAGGTTGCCGCCGATCACCACGACGAAATCCGCTGGCCCTTCGGCACGAAGAACTATCTCATCTTTGCCCTCGCCCTGGTCGCAAATGTGGTCGGGTTTGTTTTGCTGGGCCAAGGGGATATGACGTTGTCCGTGTTCCTCCTGGTTGTGGGCTACTGTGTCCTGCTGCCGATTGCGATCATGATCGAGGACAAACCGGAAGAATCCAAATCTGGTCCGGAAGGCGCCACCCCCGCTGACCTGGCTAAGTAACTTCTGACATTCTGAAGTTCTCAGGGACCGGTGGCCCGCGGGCTTGCCCCGGGTTTCTACTTCGTCATTATGTTCTTAGCCACAGTTTTTGAATAACGGTGGGAACTCCAGTACACACTGGAAACCCACCCCGCTCGAGGCGGGGATGAGCCACCTGGGGACTAAACCCTCGTTGCTCACTGCACCGGGAATCCGTATCATGTCGGCATGTTGTCTCTGCAACCTCCACCTTGGTTTGAGATGCTACAGGAGTAATCACAAGTGAGCGCGGATGCAAACAGCCCCCAACCGACCACTAACCGAGATTACTCGATAGGTTTTCTGTGCGCGTCAGCCTCCTGGGGCGGGTTGGAGATGAATGTCCTGAGGCTGGCTCTCTGGCTGAAGGATCGCGGTTGGAAGGTGATCTTGTATGGTCAAAAAGGTACCGGGCTGTTTGAAAACGCTGAGGCCGGCGGCATATCGGTCAGGCACCTGAACTCAACATTCAAGTACGGCGATCTGGTCAACGCCCGACGGCTGGCGCGCTATGTCAAACAGGATAACGTCCAGCGGCTCATTATCAACTACGGCAAGGATCTCTTCCTGGCCGTGCTGGCTAAGATATTTTCCGGTCGTTTCTTCAAACTTCTGATGCAGCAACATCTGCACGTCGGTGGCGCTAAGAAGGACCTCTTCCACACCTGGGAGTATCGACATCTTGACGCCTGGATCGTGCCCCTGCCGATGTTTGCCGACCGTCTGAAACTCAACACGAGACTGGACCCTGCCAAAATCCACATCATACCGTTCGGGTTGGAACTGGATCGGTTCACCAGACGACGACCGGACAGGATGGGGGCACGACGAAGGCTCAACCTTCCCGAGGAAGCTATCATGGCCGGGATAGTTGGGCGTCTTGATGTCAAGAAGGGTCAGGATGTGCTGATTCGGGCCGGTCGTTTGGTGCACGAGGCCGGTTGTCCGTTGCATCTTTTGATCGTTGGCGACCGGACGGCCAACGACCCCGAAGGATTCTTCGAGTTACTAGAGACCCTGACGGAGCAGTTGGAACTGAAACCATTCGTGCACTTTCGCCCTCATCAAGCAGATGTGGAACGGATCTACGCAGCGATGGATATCTTCGTGCTGGCCTCGCATTCGGAGACTTACGGCATGGTCACGATCGAGGCAATGGCCAGTCGGTGCCCGGTGATCGGTACCGCCGGGGGCGGCACGGTCCAGATTATTGAGGACGGTGTCAACGGACTGTTGGTGCCGCCGCAGCATGACCGAAAGCTGGCTGAAGCAATTCTAAAGTTGGTCAATGATTCTAATCTTGCCGAAAGACTGGCATCGCAAGCTGAGTCGGATGCCATTAGTCGATACTCACACTTACGACAGGTGGACCTGTTGGAGGGGTTGTTTGAAAGCCTCGGCTGAGTCGTAGGTCAAAAGCCCTGGGCTCGGGTTACTGCAGTTTCGACAATTGTAGGTCAGTTCCTTGTGAACCTGACAGGCAAGCCTGTTTCTTGCGCTACGCGCGCGGCCACAGGGATCCTGCCCATAGGCGCTAACTTAGGATGGATGGGGTCTCAGAGTTGGGCAGGAGGCGCGTTTACGTTTTCTGGGTGTGTCGCACAAGTGGCGTCCGAGATTTGCCAAGTCGGCCATTATGGTTGCGATAGT
>DAOVOW010000097.1 GCA_030629485.1 bacterium | reverse complement strand
GCGCGGCGGCGGTGATGAGGCTGTCGGTTACCTGATGGCGGTGATGCTGTTTCTGATCTTTGTGTCGATCATCGGATACTTTTTGGCGATAATCGCCACCGGTCAGGCGCGGGCGTATGTGGTCATCCGCTACCTTAAGGACAAGTACGCGATCTCATCCGAGTCTCCCCTCTTCTTCGAAGACGAGCCGGTCAACGCACCTATCGCGGAAAACGAGACTTCCGATGAGTAGACTCGCCAAGGCGGGATAGTATGGACAGCGCAAGAGGGCTATTCGACAGCATAAAAGGTCGGGGCTTCGAAGCCATAAAGGAACTAGTCGATGACAAGGTCCCCGAGAATGGCATACTCGAATACAAGACCAAGGCCGGCGACCAGCCGGGTAAGCCCTCGGATATTGACTTCAACAATTTGGCCGAAGACCTGTCCGCCTTTGGTAACGTCGATGGCGGAGTCATAGTCTGGGGTGTAAAGTGCCGATCAAACAAGGCAGGAGATATTCCAACTGGCCTAAGTCCAATAGAGCAGTTACACGGTTTCAAGAGTAGAATAGAAAACCGGCTGGCTACTCTAACAACACCACCGCCAGTTGGTGTGCAGAACCACCTCATATCGACCGGGACCGTCGACAAAGGCTACCTGGTCACATGTATACCAAAGGCCGACACTCTCCCAGTTCGATCACTGAGGACTCAGCAGTATTACCTGCGCTCCGGGTCGGCCTGCGTGATAATGCCACACACTGTACTGGCGGCCATGTTCGGTCGGCGACCGGAACCCATTATCGAGCTAGTCTACAAGAAGTCGAATATTAACCTCCATCATCAACGGGAAGTTTGGGTTGAGAGCATATTCGAGGTGAAGAACTCTGGCGTTGCTGTGGAAAGGGATATTCACTTTACTTTCATTGTCGAATCCACACCCGGAGGATTATGTACTGTATCTCCAACGCCCATGGGAGACAGATGGGACGCCAAGCATGAGCCAGACGAGGTCAGTATAGTATCTAAGGATGGTATTTGTCTTCCGCCTATGTCAAGTTGGCCAGCCTTCAGGTTGGCGATCAGAGTGAGTCAGCCAATTGAGCGAGGACTGCAATTGAGCCTCTACTATGGATGCATGAACAGCAAACCTAGGACTCTGACCTGGTACAAACCCAAGGAATTCTTCGAGCAGATGGTCATGGAGCTCTTGCCAAAAAACGGTGAGTTGCCTCTATCCCCAGAGGAATGGGCGTCTCACCGAAAGGAGGTTGGCCCGAAAGAAGTCAAGTACAGGGAAGCTGTCTTTGCTATCGAGAAGGGAGCCTCTGAGTCTTAAACTCCGTCACTTTGCCCACAGTTCTTGATTTGAGCTTGCTAATCCCACTCTCTCACGGGATATTCCCCCCATGCAAACTATCCGCTCCATAAAGAAGATGCAGCAAGTCGCTAGAAAGATCGTGGCCGAGGGAAAGACCAGTGCGCTGGTGCCGACTATGGGCTTTCTGCATGAGGGCCATCTGTCGCTGATAAGACGCGCCAAAAAAGCAGCAGACATAGTCATCACTTCCATCTTCGTCAACCCCACCCAGTTCGCGCCCAATGAGGACCTCACCAAGTACCCACGTGACGAAAAGGGGGATATCCGCAAGATCAAACAGGCCGGCGGCGATATCGTGTTCATTCCAAAAGCGGCAGACATCTACCCCGACGATTTCCAAACCTATGTCGAGGTCGAAAAACTGACGCGGGATCTTGAGGCCAGGTCACGCCCCACGCATTTTCGCGGTGTGACCACGATTGTCGCCAAGCTGTTCAATATCACCCGCCCCGATGTCGCTGTGTTCGGCATGAAAGACTTCCAGCAGGCCTGCGTGCTCAAGCAGATGGCCCGCGACCTGGGCTACCCGATCAAGTTTATCATCGCCCCCACCGTGCGCGAAAAAGGCGGCCTGGCCATGTCATCGCGCAACAAGTTCTTCTCGCCCGAACAGCGGTTCGAAGCGCGCTGCCTCTACTATGCGCTGCGCACGGCCAAGGCGATGGTCAGGAGCGGCGTTAAGGATACCGTGAAGCTTACCAAAGAGATGCGCGCCGTAATAAAAGCCACTTGCCCGACCGCCAGGATTGACTATATCTCACTCTCAGATCCCACCTCTTTTCTGCCGGAGTACGAAGTGGACCGAGACACAGTCTGTTTGCTGGCGGTCGAGGTTCACGGGGTGCGACTAATCGACAACATGAAGCTGCGGTAGTCCGCTGAAGGAAACCCACCTGTCGCTGGCGCTCTGCGTGGGGTACCGGTGTGACCTCAACCTCTCGAACCGCCGGATGCGGACCCGCATGTCCGGTGGTGTGGGAGGGGTCATCGTGGCGGATCCTCGCCGGATGGGCGCAAAGTCAAGGCGACCCTGCACTGGGTGTCGGCGGCACATGCTCTCGACGCCGAGGTGCGGCTGTATGAGCATCTGTTCACCAAAGAGAACCCAATGGAGGTCGACGAGGGTCAGGACTTCACGGCCAACCTCAACCCGGATTCGCTGGATGTACTCACATCGTGCAAGGTCGAGCCATCACTGGCCGATGCTTCGCCCGGCACGACCTACCAGTTCGAGCGTCGTGGCGCGTTTTGGGAGGAATTGGTGGTGATTGTGTGCGTGGTGCAGGTCCCCGTGCGCCAGGGGATACAGGAGCAGGTGCGTATCCATCTTCTCCGTGTTTTCGTAGGTCGAAACCCCTGTGGTTTCGACAATGAGACACGGCCCGACGGCGTCATTGCGAGGCACGCTCCGCGTGCCGCGGCAATCTCATCCGTCTCTTGAAATCAACCGCTCTACTCCAACACCAGGTTGAAGCAGTTGGTGACAGCAACGAACTGCTGCACGTCCTTGGGGGAAGGCACATGCTTTGGCAGCAGCTTTGCGAGCATTTCCAGATGGTCTTTGTTCAAGTCCTTCCACTTTTCGCTATCAGGGTCCGCAGCCATCGTGTCAAACACCTCTTGCCAGCTCTCCGGCCAACCGATCAAGGCACTTGTCTCTACCAACTCCTTAATCTCAAAGGGATACTTTACCGAAAGCGCGATCCACTTAGTGAACACTGGCGGCACCTGTCTCTCGGCACCACTCTTTAGGTAGACATGTCGGGCCAGAAGGTAGACATTTTTCAATCGCACCATTAACCGGGGAGCCAACTCCAGTCCATCCTGAAACAGCTTATCAAACGCGCTGTCTTCCTCCACGGTCAATGTCATGTCCATGCTGTCGTCCACAATTGGCTTCGCCGGCGATTCAACCGAAATCACGGGTTCGACAGGTTGCTCGGGAGGATGGTCTGTGCCGACTCCTTCTGCCGCGGGTGCATCTATTGTTGTCTTGCCGGCATCTGTTTCAGGCTCCGGGCGCTCATCATCGGAAGGTTGGTATGGCACCGGCTCTGGCCAAGTCACGAAACTTCCCAGCAACTTTTCTTTCAGGCTCATCATGCCCTCGAGATTGATCCTCGGTAGGTAGAAGGGAATCTGAACTATCTTTTCAAGGTAATGATGTCCCCACCATTCGCGGTCACCGTGGGTTTTGCCCATGAAGCTATAGTGTTCCCCTATCGCCTGACGGACGACACGGGCGTCCATACACAGGACAAATACAAACCCCTTAGTGCGTAGAAACAACTGGATCGCCTCCATCATCTGTATGATCTTGTTCGGTTCGACCCGGTCGATATCGTCTACGAAGACAATGAACCTTTTTCGTTTACCACCATCAAGTCTCGGCTCCAGCCATGCCCTGACGTTATCGACGTATTTCACCACATCCTCCTGGGCCAACGGTAGCAGGTCTTTCCCGCTCTTCTTAACCTTACCGAGAACACCGCTGGAAACCGAGTTGAATATCTTGATGAAAGCGGCAGCCAATACAAAAAGGCTCGACACTGCGCCAGCTAGTCCTTCGAGCGTCCAATCCCTGAGCGAGAGAGGAGATTTCGATTGTTGCTTTGGCTCTCGAATCATCAATATGGCCGTGGAGTCCGTACCCTCCGATGGATCGAAGACGGTAACCACCTGCTTGAGTTCGGTTGCGTTAGGATCGCCCGTAGTTGGAGTATTGGCAAGTGTCATATAGAGCAAAGCCGCAAAGATCGCGAATGATACCGCACCCATTGCAATCCAGCCGGTGGTTTTGGCTCGTTCGGTCTTGAATCTCATAGAAAGGCGAAACCAGGTTTTCTCCCAGAAGCCGAGACTGCCTTCAATACCCTTCAGAACGGCGCTGTAAAATGGAGCCCAAATAGCATCAGATTTCGAATATGTCCAGGCGTCGAAATCGAGCGGGATGAACTCCGTGTCCGACTCGTCATTGACCTTCTTGATACGGTCTTTGATGTAATCCATTAAGGTCGTTTTGCCGCTGCCCCATGGGCCACAGATTGCGATCGTCAATGGTGTCCCGGTTTTGGGGTGTGCGATCAAGTCGCCCAAAGCATTGGCATATGATTGATATCCGAGTGCATCCACCGGCTTGTCATACTCGCTCATCGCCGCCGCGACTTTGGTGCCGGTGGTGGCGGGTGGTGGGTCGAACTTGGGGGACGGGGGTGGCGGATCATCGGGTGGTAAATCTGGGTCGTCCACGGTCTGATATGTCTTCAGTGCTTCCTGGGCCAACATTGCCGTGCCCCGGTCACCGGCTGCCGCCATCGTCTCAAGCAGTCTTCTCGCCGACAGACGAGTACTCGCTGCTATGAGAGCTATCAGGTCAGATTCAGCCCCAGAGCGGCCAGCGTTCAACGCATCAACAACTTCAGTGACACGCTCTGGATTGCTGTTCAGGAGGATATCCTGAATATCTGGCAGAGGATCGACACCAGCAGGCAGTGCTTTGCGCTTGATCCATGCAGCGATTCGTTCGACATGCTTCGTTATTTGGTCATCTGGCTCCACGGCAGATTCACTGGCCGACCAATCAATACCCGTCTGACTCGTGACCCTTACTTCGTGAGTCTGCTGGCTGATGTCCAGTTCGGCAATTGGGCTCACGACATGCTCGGGATACTCTTCGCTGATGGCCAGCAGGACGCTGTCGACTGCGACCAAGAAAAGCTTCAGAGACGTACTCTTATCTCTGATATCCCGCAGATTGTCGGGTGTTTGAAATGGAAGACTGCCTGACGCAGCATACTTCGTCCAAGTGAACGGCCCCAGTTACCGCAACTCGATTAGGAAACTGTTAGGTAAGAGTTTAGCAAGCTCATGATTGAAGATAGCAACGATACTGTAGTATGCGAGAAAGGGAACGTCTGGACCGCCGTCCGGCTCCGTTCCTGAAGTACGGCGCCCGACAATCGCGTAATCGTCCTCTTGGATGACTGGCGTTAACGAGAACTCCTCGGTCAGCATTACGTCAAACGCATCCGCGGACTGGCCACTAATCCCGAGTGACCAAATGGCGTCTCTATCGTCCCAGGGTTTTAACTTGGGACCTCCCACGGGGTGAACGTCGAACTCAAACGAGATGGCTCCTCCCGAATGCTCTGTGATAAACTCTGCGACTTCGGGACCGCAGGTGATGTCCGGTGTAGAAAAAAGCCGGTATCGATATTCCCGTTCTGGTGCTTTCATAGTTCGCTCCTGATTGACGAGTGCAAGTACACCCAGGGGTTGTTGTGTGTCAACAAGTTTTGCTTTCGAGATGGTGGGGTACTCGGCCCTTCGACTGCGCTCAGGGTGACAGGCAGGATGAGATTGCCGCGCTCCCTACGGCACGAGTGCCTACGGTCGCTCGCAATGACGATAAAGCGGACTGTTTTCCAGTGAAGGGCTTGATAAGTCGGCGCGGGAGGATTACTACGAGAGAGTGAAGTGTGTGAACCGATTTCTAATTGGCAATCTAGTTCTCAGTGACCCCATAGTGACTCTGATCCGGAGGGAGGTGAAGAAGTTATCGAAAGGTCTTAAATTAGACAAGTCAGAAGTGGATACAATCCTTCGCAAGGAAGTATTGAAGCGAGATGTTATAGAAGGTGAAGAGGCAGCCAAGGCATTGGCCAGAGTAAAGCAGATAGCGCGCAAGACCAAGAGGCCGCAGAAGCCCGCAAAGCGCTCCGAGCCAACATCTACCGCAAGCGCTGATCCTGCTCTGCACGAACAATCCGAGTCAGGTGACGGTGGCACTGACTGAGGACGGTTCAGCGACTACTCCGAGTCGCTCTGTGCCGTGATTTTGTGCCCGGCAGATGTCCACACCTGCCGGCGAGATAGGCGGCGCATGTGGGCATACGCCGCCCACGGAACTCTCGAGAAACTCGACGTTCACTTCAGATACTTCCTGAACCATTTGTCGATCCACTCAAGGCGGGCCAGGCGACGGTCGGGTCGGCCATGACGTGACAAACCATGCGGCTCGCCGGGGAATCGAACCAACTCGACTTTTCTCTTGAGCACCTTCAGCATCACAAACATCTGCTCGGCCTGTTCGATGCTGCAACGCAGATCATTCTCGCTGTGGATGATCAACACCGGGGTGCGAACGTTCTTGAAGTATGTAATGGGGGAGCAGCGTTCGTACTTTTCCTTGTCCGTCCAGGGCCAGGCTTTGTATTCACGCTCAAGGATCCATCCCATATCGGATGTTCCCAGGAACGTCTCGATGTTGACTACCGAACGCTGTGTCACGGCGGCGGCGAAACGGTTGGTATGGCCGATGATCCAGTTGGTCATGTAACCACCGTAAGAACCGCCGGTGACACCCATCTTTTCCGGATTGACGAACGTCTGTTTTTCGAGGAAGTCGGCGGCGGCCATGCAGTCCTTGTAGTCGAGATCGCCCCAGCCTCCGGCGATCGCTTCCGCCCAGGTTTCCCCCCGACCGGCCCCGCCACGCGGGTTGGTGTACAGCACGACGTATCCTTTGGCAGCGAGGTACTGCATCTCGTGAAAAAAGGTGTGTGCGTACTGTACTCTCGGTCCACCGTGGATCTCAAGAATGGCCGGGTATTTCCGGGTCGGTTTGAAGTTCGGCGGGGTCACCAGCCAGCCCTGGACTT
>DAOVOW010000260.1 GCA_030629485.1 bacterium | reverse complement strand
TACCAGTCGGGGGTGAGGCTCTCGCAGGAGGCGTATCCGCCATGAAGCTGCCCGACGATGCGATGCAACGGATCGAACAACGGAGAGCCGGATGACCCCGGCTCGGTAGTGCCGTCTTCCCAATTTCCCACGCGCCAGTGGGTCGTACCGGAGGACTGGAGGTAGTTGGTGGAAGTCAGCGGATCGTAGTCAAACGAAATCTTCTTGATGTCGCCGGAGGGGTGATGGATACCTACCGCGGAGGAGGCCGCCGTGTTGATATTCGACCAGCCGTTATAGTACGGTGCGTAGCTCTCCGGCGGCGTTGCGCTAAGCTGCACGAGACCAAAGTCTGATGTTGAGTAGCTGGCTCGGAGCGTAGTACCGGAGATCGTCATGTTCGTAGGACCATCGATATCAGCACAGGTAGGGCTTTCGTAGTTGAACATGATGATCCAGGTCGATTCGCTGCCGAGACAATGGTTGGCCGTCAGAAAATAGGGCGTCTCATCCTGGCGCACGTTGTTGACCAGAGAGCCCGAGCAAATGCGGGAACCGCCGGAAGTAAGAATCATGGCCACGCCGCGTATATCGTCCTGCCAGGGTTCACCTTCGGGGCAGTTGACGTTGTTGTTGCACCAGCCGGAGCTGCCGAAGCCGTCAGCGTCCTTGGCAAAGAAGCTGAAAATGTCTTTATAGGCGTGAACGATGCGGTTGATGGCCAACTCACCCTGCCCACGAACCTCAGCCGGTTCATAGTACTCGATTATCGTCACATCGCCCTTCACCGGCGCAGTCGCGAACTCTCCGTGGTCTTTGTTGTTGCGCTCGGTGAAAGCACCGATAGTCATGCTGCGGTCTTCATTGTAGAGATGTAAAGTGGCTCCCGGCGGCAAATGGTATCGACTGTAAAGCAGATTGATGGAGTAAGCGCCCGGCGAACTGATCTTCAGGCGCCAAACCCGGCCGCCGTCATCCAATTCTTCCCAAAGTCCGGAGTTCTCAATACTGTAATCCACATCGAAGGGTGCGCCGAACCGAAACGGCAAACCTTCCGCCTCCTCGATTTCATCTTCGGCCAGCAGAGCCGCTACATCGACGGGCCCTGTTATTACTGTGTGGACATCACTGCGAAGAGACTGGTCGAAGCTGACCGGCGTGGCCGGTGCGCTGATTTGCGCCACCACGGATCCGACCGAGACTGACGCGAGGATAATCAAGATTTCAATAATGCGGTTCGGTTTCATTACGCTCTCCAATATGTGCTGCTAAGTATGATACTTCAGATGTCAAATTATCCTGCCGTCGTGTACGGTCTCAATGCCAATGGCGCTTCAAGCACGAACATGCAACAATCAGTAAACCTTTTTCGATAATGGGTCAGGCAATCTACTTTGCTGGACCTTTACTTGACGTTTCGGCAGTACTTCGTCCAACCTGAAATATACATGATGGGGCCATTCTTGGCAATGACCGAAAACGGCATATTCTGTCCGCAAGGGGATGGATCGGTCGGGTGGTTCCAGACTATTGTTTGAACGAATCGAGAGCCGCCTCCATGCTGTCGAAATGATCAAACACAGTAATTAGCCTGGTAAGCGCCAGAATCGACTCAATCGAGGTGATGTTGACCAGCACCAATCGACCGCCGGCGTTCTTTACGGTGGTAAGCGCTGATATCAACATGCCCAAGCCGACCGAGTTGATCCAGTCAACCTTCTCCATGTTGACCACGATATTCTTCTTGTTGAGGTTGATATTCTCGCGCACCCGGCCATGGAAGCGAGTCGATTCGTCGCCGCCCATGATCTTGCCGGAGATGTCGAATACGACAACGTCGTTTTCCAGAATGTCGGTGAATTTCATCCTAAACCTTCTTTATGATAACAAACCTTACCCAATGACAAAACAGAACCTCGGGATCATCGGTTTCCCAACCATAGAGATAAGGAAGATTGTGCTCAGTGTAAAGCAGATAAATACCCACGGTAACAGCGGGTGCCGAAGAGTTGCTTGATTCGTAAGACTCGGTTTGCGCGGTTCGGGAGTTCGGGGTTGGCCGAAGGCGATCCCTTTACAGGCCACTTTGGGAATTCCTACTCCATCCCGCGGATGGTGCGGATCAATTCACCCGGATGCGAGATGGTCATCAGTTCCTGCCGGAACGATTCGTACTGAAGCATCTCCATCAGCGACTTGAAAACCCGCAGGTAAAGAGAATCATCGTATGGGGGCGCGGCCATGACGAAGAACAGATGGGTCGGTTCGCCGTCAGGGGAATCGAAGTCGTACCCTTCTGAGGATCGGGCGAAGGCGATTATGAATTCTTTCGCCTGCATCGAGCGAATGTGTGGGATCGCGATGCCGTTACCGATCGCCGTCGTAGCTTTTCTTTCACGGTTGATGAAATCAATCAGCAGCTTGGTCACGTTGCCGACGCGGTTGCCGTTAATGAGGAGGTTCACCAACTCCTCAAGGATCGACTCCTTGCCCTGCTGACGCCACTTTTCCAGCGACGTGCCGTCCTCGTACGGTTCGACCACCGTGCTCATTTCGAGCTTGATCAGATCCTCTGTCAGGGCGTGCGAAATATTCATAGTAACCTTATCGACTACAGCCGCTTACAACTTAGTGCAAAATAGCACGCGACCTCCTGTGCTGTCAACAGATTAACACCACGGCAGTCACGTATGTTCACACGGGTTCTGATGCGATGTGCCTCGACCGTCACGTGCCCGGTTGCTGTGAGCATCAAGTTCCTCACTCGCATACCGATAAATCACATCAAGAGATATGCAAAAGAATCGAGCGACAATACTCGTTTGGCTGCCGGCGATCGTCTTCACCCTGGCGGGATGCGGGGGAGACATATCGTTTTCGCCGCTGGTCGATTTGGACTCGGACCCCGTCCTGATGCCGGTGCAGCCGGATCAGGAGGCGCTGGCGATCGCACTGTGGTTATCCGGCGAGCTGACCGCCCCGCTTGAACTGTACGAACGCATTCGAAGCGATCTCCGCATCGTCCGCAAGGATCAACGCGATACCGTCCCGGCGGTCGACCTGAAGTTCTTTGAACCCTGGGAGCCCGGTCGCCTTGTTATCGGTTTCGATGCCTGGACTTACCAACTGATTTCCGAAGGACTCTATCAGGAATGGGATTCCCTGAACCGACATTATAATGTGGACCGCGTGGACCTGTCAATGCCTACCTTCAATATGCTCAAGATTAAGTTCTCCGATCCCCTGAATCCGGAAGTACTGGCCGAGGTCTACGAGAAACTTCCCGGAGTGCGATTCGCCGTGCCCAACTGGTACATGGGTGATCAGTCAATGCTGCTGCCGTCCAATCCCGACAGTCGCATTCTGTATTTCTTCCGCAACGCCTGGGGCGACTGTCCGTCCGGCTGCATTCACTCCGAGTACTGGGTTTATGCCGTGATTTCCGGAAGTGTGATCTATGACGGCTTCTTCGCCGAAAAGTCCTCTATGCCCAATGACCTTCAGGCCGCCTTAGCTGCGGCCTGGGATGACTACTATTGACCTCAGTCTTGTTCTGTTGGCGGCCTCTCCGGGTCTGCCCCGTCAGCGTGGCCCGGACGTTCGGGCGGGTTGAAAAACCCCAGAGTCCGTCATTGCGAAGCCGCTGTAGGCGGCTGTGGCAATCTCAATTCGTTGGTAGACAGCGCGAGAGAGATTGCCGCGCTCCCTACGACACGAGTGTCTTTGGTCGCTCGCAATGACCGCAATGGTGACTTTTTCAACGAGCCCAAATGACGGCCACCCGACGAAGAGGCAGGTGGGGTCAGAACCCCCCCTTTTCAGATTGACGGGACCGCGCTTGACTTGATCAGTCCAAGGCTGTACATTAATCCGCAGCAAAGGGTGAAATAGCCCCTCTTAACGTTCGCATAAATGTGCCGATAATACGTAGTGGCAACAAGATAAAGAGGTTTGATGCCCCCATTTTCTGAACTGAAGCGTACGCATACATGTGGTGAGTTGAGATCGTCCGATGTTGGTCGGGATGTTCGCCTCAACGGTTGGGTGAACAGCTACCGCAACCTGGGCGGTCTGTTCTTTATGGATTTGCGCGACCGGTACGGTCTCACTCAGATTGTTATCAACCCTGAGACCTTTAATCCCGGCATGCTGGCCGAGGCCAATCGTTCCCGACACGAGTTTGTGGTGGCGGTCGTCGGTAAGGTCAGCCACCGCCCCGACGGCACGGTGAACCAGAAGCTACCCACCGGTGAAATCG
>DAOVOW010000062.1 GCA_030629485.1 bacterium | reverse complement strand
GATTTCAGAACGACCTGGGGACTTGAGAGTTGTGTGCGTTCGCTTCCCGCCCGTCCCGTGAACGCAAAACTGATCTGGTTCAACAATCTTGTTTACGATGGCGAGGGTCTGCATGAGGCCGATAAACCCGACTCGGCGCCCCATTTTCACGCTTTCGGGGATTATTTGGACTTCCTCGTCGAAGCAGCCCAAGTACTAAAAAGCAATCTTAAATCACCAGCCAGATGCCATGAAGTGATTTCCATTGCCACCGTCTCCAGCGGATACGATTCCCCTGCCGCGGCCGTGATCGCCAGGCATGCGGGCTGTAAATCTGCCGTAACCATCAAACAATCCTCAAGTTTCTGGCGAGGTTCGGATTCGGGCCAGAAGATTGCCGCGCTGCTGGGAATGAAGTGCCGGTGTTGTGACCGTACTGCACACACATTTCCTCACGAAGAAGCTTTCTGGGCTGCTTCGGGCTGGAGCAACCTGTTGAATTGGACCCTTTTCCCATATCCATCTGGCGTTAGCCTGTTCTTTCAGGGGAATTATGGGGATGCAATTTGGGATCGGAAGCCATTACCCAAGCCCTTTACGATGGATATATGGGACGACCTGGCAATGGGGGAATTCCGACTCATTGTGGGCATGCTCCAGTGCCCTGTCCCTTTCTGGGGAATGCGCCACGCGAGTGAAATAAATAAGATCACGTTTTTGGAGGAGATGCAACCCTGGACGCTTGGCGGCAAGTATGACCGTCCTATCCCCAGGCGTCTCGTCGAGGAGGCCGGCATCCCGCGCGGAGATTTCGCGGTTCGTAAGAAGGACACCTCGCACGAGGCTGGTTTTAGATGGCCATACTCTGCGGACAGCCATGCTAAATTCAGTAACTACCTGCGAGCCCGCGGCTCTTACGCGCCCAGTCAGGCTACGGTCACGCTGCTCCGGCGCCTATCACTCCTGGAAAGTCTGTTGCATCAGAACATCTTCAGGAAGCTGGGACTGCGCAAAAGATTCCGCCCGTGGACGAAGCTTGTTGGCACACGACTGCTCTTCCAGTGGGCCAACCATGAGCTAAAGAAGAAGTACGAGGCAGGTCTCAAGGACATTGGCCTGGCCGTCAAAGCTAAAGAAAAGGGGAAACCCTGATGACATTCACGCCAATGGATCTAATCGGTCAGTTCATCCTGTGCAAGAGCAGAGACGCTATCCCCGAAGGGTGGAATATTCGGCAACATGGCGAGTGGCATCTCGGTTCGCATCCGACCCTGCCGGTTACCGATATCCTGGCCACTGATTCCTCCAGGATCGGCTGGCTATTAGGATGGGCGATCAGCCCGGCCGGTGTGATGGTTAAGCAGACCTGCTCCTTCAACGTGCGGCTGGACGACGCTAATACTATCAAACAGTTCGAGTCTGCGCTTTACGATCATGGCGGACGGTGGGCTGCCATTTTCCTCCAACCTGACCTACAACGCTTCTACTTAGATGCATGCGGTTCCCTGGCAGCCGTCTTTTCGCCTCGCCATGAGATGGTTGCTTCAACCCCTACACTGGTGCCGTACTCCAGAGAATGCGATGATGACCGCCAGTTGATCGAGGCGATCATGATTCCAGGCCACGACGATTGGTACCCGTTTGGGCTCACTCCGAGGCGCCACGTGGAGCGAGTCTTACCCAATCACTACCTCGACCTCAAGGCTTGGCAATTGATTCGCCACTGGCCTATCGGTGAGGTACGGGCTGCGTTAGACACACGGTCCGCAGTTCGAGAGATCGCCTCGCTGGTCAAGAAGAACATATCTGCCGTTGCGCGCGATTATAAGCTGAGCATGTCGCTTACGGCGGGAAGAGATGCCCGCGTCCTGCTGGCTTGCGCCCGAGCATGCATAGACAGGATCACGCTTTTCACAGTGGCTATTCCCAGTTCCGGCGGACGCCGGGACGCTCGTGTGGCTCCCAAGATCGCCCGGCGGTTTAATCTGGACCATCGCAGCGTCCCGTATCTTGAGCCATCTGAGCAGGAGTTTGCTTTCCTAATGCACCGTAACGGTTGGTGCGTGGACGGTTTCCACGCGAGGATGAATGCCACCCATAGTCAACTTGCTACGGACGGACCGATACTCCTCGGCCCTGCGGGGGAGTTGGGGCGATCTTTTCATTGGCGTAAGGGAGACACGGAAACCACCCCGGTCTCCCCGCGTGACTTGGTGAAGCACCAGGAACGGCTACTACATAAGGTCGATCTGCCCGAACTGGAAAATCGCGCCTGCAAGTGGTTGGATGGCGTGCCCACGAAAAATACGCTAACCATATGGGGACTGCTTTTCAATGAGCAACTGAATGGCTGCTGGTTTGGCCCGTTGCTATACGGGTTGGTTAGCAACCCGTTCTATATATTCCCTTTTTGCCATCGCCGAGTGCTCGATCTCATGCTAAGTCTGCCGACGCGGTACCGTCTTGAGATGAACTTGGAGCAGGACATTATCGAGAGCGAGTGGCCAGAACTATTGGAGTTTCCGTTCAATTGGCCAATGGGCTGGCGGAAGTACACTTTTTTTGTCACGAGACGAGCGCGGTCGCTATGGAAGCGCCTATCGCAATCCAAAGAAGGGGAACGAAGGTAAGTTAGAAAGCATTCAGAGGTGTGGGGCCGCAGACGTAATTGGGCCTATATTGGACATAGTGCGAGCGTGCAATGGCACCAAATGTTCGGACTGGTAGCTCGTCGTAGAATGAGAGATATGACAAAGGACATCGTGGAAAAGAGGCAACAGACACACAAGGATCGAGACCCTGAGACGTTCGAGTCTAACAGTCTCACTCGTTCTGCCGGTCGGGGCGCGATGTGGCAGTTTGTGGGGGCGGGTTGGCAGACGATCGTCCAACTCGGGGCCAGTATGGTGCTGGCGCGAGTCCTGTTTCCAGAGGATTTCGGAATAATGGGCATGGCCGTGCTCGCGCAGGGCCTCGTGAAACGCACAGGAGATCTGAGCCCTGTCTCGGGTGTTATTGCCAAGAAGGATGTGACACAACAGGATCTATCGACGGCATTCTGGATGGGCTGCGCCGTTCAGGGTCTGCTATTCGTCGTGACTTTCGCAATGGCGCCATTGGCTGCCCTGTTTTTCGAAACTCCTGAAATTACATGGGTCATAAGGGCCCTGTCGGCAACATTTCTCTTTACGGGTATTCGCGCTGTCCACGCAGCACAGTTACGCAAGCGCCTGAAGTTCGGTGCTTTGAAGATTATTGAAGGGGCTGGTTTTACCCTTCAATCGGGACTGGCCATCCTGTTTGTTGTAGTCTTCAACATGAACTACTGGGCCCTGGTAATATCCATGCTGGCCGCCAGTTTTATGGAAACATGCTCTGTGATTCTGTACAATCGGTGGATTCCCAGTTTTCGGTTCAGTATGTCGAGTTTCCGATACTTGTTCCGGTTCGCTATCAACGGCCTTGGCTCGTCTCTGACCGGCTACTTCCGGCACAATATAGATTACCTCCTTGTGGGCAAGTTGCTGGGCCCAAGCACGTTGGGTCTCTACGAGTTTGCCTACCGCATACCCCATATGGCGCTCAACCGTTTAGCAGTACCAGTAAGCCGTGTGATATTCCCGACCCTCTCGAATATGCAGGCCAACAACGAACGCCTCGCTGCCGGGTATATCAAGACCGCCAGGTACATGGCAATCGTTCTCTTCCCGGCGCTGGGCGGGTTGGCTGCCGTGGCGGAACCGGCTGTGGCTGTTCTTTGGGGGGAGAAGTGGTTACCGGTGATCGTTCCTCTCCAAATCTTGTGCTTTCGTAGCGCGATTCAGTCGGTGGTTTCCCCGGTTTCTGCAATATTTCTATGTAAAGATCGACCGGATATCCCTTTTAAGTTCGATCTGTACGCTTTGTTTTTCACGTGCTTTGCCGTGTTTGGGCTGGCTTACGCCTTCGGACTGGTTGGAGTCGCCCTGGGCATGCTGGTTTCTGTTACTCCGTCTGTTGTGCTGCTCTGGCTTGCGTTTCGTTTGACCGATTCACCCCTGAAACGTTTTTTCTTCGCTTTGGCGCCGCCCGCCATTGCAGCGACGATATCGAGCCTTTTCGCGCTGGTTGCGGTACACCTAACGATGTTGTGGGGCGGTGGCAACTTGATCGCCTTGGGTTTCGGCGTTCTGACGGGCGTAAGCAGCTATCTGGTTGTGATGTGGCTTGGTTTCGGCGACACGACACGGGAGGTGTTTCAAACCGTCCGCATTGTCTTTGAACATCGGGGCCGACAACAGGCCTCCTCACAAGGTAATCAGACGATGGAGCCCGAAAAGCAGCCTGCCGCGTGAGGTCATAGGCACAAATGAAATCCTTGGAGATAGACATGAAATTTTTGAAGATATTGATCCGTGGTGGAAGCTGGGTAAACAAGGGCGGAGAGGCTATGCTTTGCACCGCCCAAGAGCAACTGTCTTCCAGGCTGGCGGGCGCTCGGTTCTTCACGAGCCTGCCCCCGAGTCCCATCGCCTACAATGCTGCCGGGCGTTTCTCGCCCACGCCAGAGACTAACGGTAGCCGCTTGAGCAAAGGATTGCTCCTCGTTCGAGCACTAAGACAATGTCCTAAGCTTTTCAAGACGATGTTTTCCGACTCCTGGACGACGCTCCAGGCGATTGCTGCAGTGAACAAGGCCGACGCGGTCTTGGACGTCAGCGGGTTTGCTTATTCAGATGATTGGGGCGACTCCTACGCAGCCCGCACGTGGGTATACGCGTACTACGCCCATAGGCAAGGCAAACCTTACATCTTTTTACCGCAGGCTTGGGGCCCCTTCAGGACGCGGTCAGTGGCTCGGCTTACGGGCGACCTGATTCGGTGGTCTCCCCTGGTTTGCGTGCGGGATCAACAGTCGATGTCATACGTCGAGGAACTCTTTGGTGAACTCGATGGCCACATGTGTCTCACGCCGGATATCGCCTTCCGATTCCAGCCGGACCCACCCGAGGTTGGAGAAAAACTGGTTCGCGCATTGCATGTCAGGGGGGGAGGCTCTCCCCTGATAGGGATCGCGCCTAATATGCGCGTTTACGAAAGGATGCCTGGAAGTGGCAGGGAGAACCGCTACGTACAATTGATGGCCGATGTCATCAGGTGGGCGTGGCGTATGGGGGCTTCCGCCCTGTTAATCCCTCACGAGATCTCCTTTGCAAAGGATCCGCAAGATGATAGGTTCCTGTGCCGGTTAATCAAGGATGAGGTGGGCGACGGCGGCCCCGTGGCAGTCCTGGACGGGATGTATTCGGCCAGTGAGATCAAGTCCGTCATCGGCTGCATAGACCTATTGGTGAGCTCTCGTTTCCATAGCATCGTTGCGGCGTTGTCCTGCCGTATCCCTGCGGTTGTGCTGGGCTGGTCGCATAAGTACGTGGAACTGATGCGATCCGTGGACATGGAGGAATTGGTACTTGATTATGATAAATCGAAGCCTGCTTACTTGCTCGACCGCATTGACACTGCCTGGAAGAGACGACAGGAACTGCGAAGCCGGCTTGAGACTCGGCTTCCTGCCATAGAGGACGAGACAGGCCGTGTCTTCGACATGGTGGCCAGGCTGGTTACGGAGGGCGTACAGTGAAAACAGATACAACAATCGAAACGGTCGTTGAGAACGGACTTTGCTTGAGTTGCGGGACATGTGTCGCGGTATGTCCGGTCGGAGCCATTTCGATGAAAGAGATACCCGGCGGCCTCGTGGAAGCTTGCATCGAGAGGGCGGCATGTACGAGCTGCGGGATGTGTGCGAGGGTGTGTCCCGGCGGGCACCTGGAGGCAGGGATCCTGCCGGATAACGTGGATCCAGTCAGAGGACAGGTGTTGGCCGCGTTCGCGGCGAAAGCGACCAACCGTGACGTCTTGCGGAAGGGCCAGAGTGGCGGGCTTGTCACGGCCCTGCTGCTGCATCTGATCCAAAACGGCCGCATCGATGGGGCTTTCGTCAGCGAGATGCCCGGCGACGGTTCCCTTCGACCCCAAGTCAGACTGACAAACAACCCCGAAGAAATCATGCGGACACAGGGGTCGAAATACTGTCCCATACCTGTTAACGAGCATCTGGCCGATTGGCGACACGAGCAGCCGCCCCGGCGCATCGCCTTCGTTGGGCTCCCCTGTCACGTGCACGGCCTTCGCAATCTCCAAACGGTCATGCCGAAATGGAACGTGGAACCTTACGTGACGCTTGGCTTGTTCTGCGACAGCATGCTATCACTCACCGCAATGGATTACCTAATCGAGAAAGCCGGTGTGAGCCGCGAGAGGGTGGCTACTTTTCGCTACAAGAGCAAAGAGCTGGGAGGGTGGCCGGGTGACATTCGGATCGAATCCAGGGATGGGCGTGTCCAGCCACTCTCCGGGGACCGCCGAATGGAATGTAAGAACTATTTCACTCCGCTGAGGTGCCGGTTGTGCTTTGACAAACTGAATTTCCTGGCGGACCTTTCGTTGGGGGATGCGTGGGGAGTCCAGGAGGATGCCGAGGGTACGTCTGTGGTCATTGCGCGGACGCAACGGGGAATGGACGTAGTCACATCTGCAAGGGATGCCGGAGAAATCGACGTAACGGAGATTAGTATAGACCAAATTTTGCAGGGGCAAGGCGTAGAATCCCGTCGACGAGACTGGTCGGCCTACATGACGGCCTGGGCTCGCATGGGGCGCGCGATTCCGCAATTCGACTTCTGGGAACGTTCGCGCTCGGATGTTGAGCGCGTCGATCTGAGGCCCTACGAGCGCAACCTGGCGTACTCATGGCGACTAAAGACCGCACGGTCGAGCCGTGAAGTGGTCCGAAAAGCCAAGTGGTCAATGTTACCCCGGAGACTGTGGGCGAAATGGAGGCCCAAACGAGTCGCGAGGGCCGTGAGAAATCGCCTTGGCCGGTTGGGTATCAAGTAGGGTTTCCGTACAGAGGTGTGAGCACAATTGCACGAAAAAAACGAAGAGACGAACTACGTCATGAAAGACAGGTGTATCAACAACATCGAGATAACGCGTTCGTCAACGAAGCCTTGTGATGCCGCTGGTGTTGATAGGCACCTTGAACTACATAGCTATATGAGGAGACGTCTATGACCAAGCTTTATATTGCCGCAGTTGTTCCGCTTTTTAACAAGCGGAGATATGTCGTCGAAGCTGTCGAAAGCATGCTTCAGCAGACACGCGCTGCGGACGAGATCGTGATCGTTGACGACGGCTCTACGGATGGCTCGGGCGACCTTGTCGCCAAGCGATACGGGCATGATTCCAGAATTCGGTTGATACGTCAAGCGAATCGAGGTCCCGGCGCGGCCCGCAACGTCGGAATCAAGGCGACGCGGTCTCCCCTCCTGGCCTTTCTGGACGCGGACGATAAATGGCTGCCGGAGAAACTGGAAAGGCAGGGTGCCTTTATGGAACAAAACCCCTCGTGCATGATGAGTTTTACCTCTTCCATCGGATACAACGAGCGGACGGACGAAACATGGTATACGCCTCTTCTCCAAAACATCCAAAAGGATAGGTTTATTCGCAAGGAATACTTTCCGCAACGGAGTTACATCGCCACCAATTCGGTCATGATATGTCGTGAGGCCCTGGACAGAGTCGGACTGTTCGACGAATCCCTCTGGACTAGCCAGGACGCTGATCTTTGGCTTCGTATCATGTTGCAATTCGGGTTTGAGTATATCCCGGAAAGGTTGGTGTGGGTGCGGCGTGGTTACCCTCAATCAATTAAAACAATGGAACGCCGCCGCAGAGGAAACGACCGGTACTTTGCCAAACATCGGTATACCTTTGGCAGGGGGGGGCGTGGGCAGGCGATCTGGCGAGCCGGATACTCTTCAGTATTGAGGGGCAATGCTATCTGGTATTTCCAACAACGGATGGGGCGAAAGGCGATGGGGCACCTGCTGAAAGCTGTATGGCTCTGGCCGTTCTTCGATCCCACCTGGGTCGTGAAATCCGCCCTGGAATTCCTGCTGGGATCTGACACGTATGACAGGGCGGTGAGGACCGCACGGAAGTTGACCGGGCACCCTCGTCAGCCTGCGGAGCCAAGGTCATCGGATGTCGACTGATGTCCGCCGGCGGGTTTTCGTGGGTTATATATTATCATTTAAAGATCCTTAATTCCCCTTGAGTTTCAGGGGTGTTCGGCAGAGCAGATGCCACATTACAAAACCAAAAGGTAATAGGCGATAAGGAGAGAGCAGAAGCATGAATGAGGACAGTGCCAAGGCACACATCCTGCATATCTCAGCCCTGCAATTGTGGGGGATGAAAGGCAACGCAGGGATGTGCTGCCTGCAAGAAACGCTTGAGGGACACGTGCGGGCCGGATACCGCGTCTCGGTCATTATCCCGGCCTACAGCATCTGGGACGACGGGATGACTCCGATAAGTCCGCCCCCCGCAAACGGCATCGACATCCATGTGGCCCCGTGTTCGTGGATGCCCATGATGAAACGGATTCGTTCGCTGTTGCAGCGGTTGGGAACCGAAGGGCTCGTTCCCTACGTGTTGGGATGGTTTTTTGGCATGATGCGATGGTTTTTGTTGACCACAAGCCTTTTTCTTACCGCGCTCAGGGTCCGTCGCCGCGCGCGAACGCGTTTCGACCTGATCTACGCGCACAACCAGTGGGCCGCGCTTGCTGGCTGGCTGGCTGGACGGGCGTTCGGCGTTCCTAACGTCACGAGGTTGTACGGCACGTTCCT